>CANHFG010000010.1 GCA_947459875.1 Ignavibacteria bacterium | reverse complement strand
TCTACCGAGGGACATCTCAAGATCGAGGTGATGCGATCGCGGCTGCGTGACATCAATCCGGAGCTGGCCGTCATCCCGATGCAGGAGTTTGTTACGCCCGCCCGTATGGACCGGTTGCTTTCGGCTTCGTACGACTTCATCGTCGATGCGATTGATTCGCTCGCACCCAAGGTAGCCCTGCTTCACGAGGCCCACCGTCGTGGCTTTCGCATCGTCAGCTCTATGGGGGCAGGTGGTAAGGTCGACCCCTCGATGATCCGCATTGCCGACATCGCAGACTCCCAGAAATGCCGTCTTGCACGGTTCGTGCGTAAGCGGCTTCATCGTGTCGGTATTCGCACGGGGATCACAGCCGTGTATTCGCTCGAAGAGGTCGATGATGACTCTCTGATGTACACCGATGGTACCAACTTCAAACGCTCGGCTTTCGGGACAGCCCCCTACCTGCCGGCTGCTTTCGGTGCAGCGTGCGCGAGCGTGGTGATCCGTGGGATTGCCGGACGCGAGATATGACCTCGGTACACATTGTCGGTATGGGGCTTGCCGGAGCGCTCGCAGCCTGGGAGTTCATCCGGCGTGGCGTGCGCGTCAGTGCCTGGGATGACACGTCGTCCGACACCTCTTCTGTCGTTGCCGCGGGCATGATCACGCCGATCACGGGTCAGCGCCTGAAGCCCACCTGGCGTGGCGAGCTGCTCATGGAGCAGGCACGGGCAACGTATGCGGAGATTGAACAGCATTTCAGTGTGCAGCTGCAGCGCGAGTGGACGCTTCGCCGGGTCTTCCGTGACGCGTCCATGCAGGATTGGTTCCATCGGCGCAATCGTGCGGGGGAGCTTGCGCCCTTTGCCGTTACGCCGATCGTGCCGGGAGTGGTCGACGGCGTGCGGTATCCTTACGGCGGCATGCAGCATGGTAATGTGATCACGATCGATATTCCGCTGTTGATCTCGATGATGCGTTCGGCTGTTGACTGGACGCCTGATGCGGCCGGAGCGTCGGCGGTGATCGACTGCACGGGCTACCGGGCGATGCACGATCCGAACTGGTCGTGGCTTCCCATCGAGCCATCCAAGGGAGAGATCCTTGATGTCACGATACCGGGACTTGATATCGATCACATTCTGACCAATGGTACGTGGATACTTCCCATGGGCTTTGATCGGTATCGTATCGGCGCGACGCATGACTGGGATGACCACGATCCCGCGCCGACCCTTCAGGCGCGCCACGACCTGCTGGCGGCGGCACGGCAGATGTTCGATCACCAGATCACGGTCGTCGGTCAGCGCGCGGCGATCAGACCATCGACGCAGTACAAGAGACCGCTCGTGGGTAGGCATCCTCTGCTGCCAGGTCGATACACTCTCAATGGTCTTGGCACCAAGGGTGCGCTTCAGGGACCTTTTGCTGCTTCACAGCTTGTTACCTGTGTTCTGGAGGGGGCTGAGCCCGACGTTGAGATCAACATCGAAAAGTGGTTCCGATGAAACAGAACACCGAGAACGCCATCACATCTGTTCACCGATTGCTTCGCAGTAATGTGCGCTCCGGAGACGTTGTCATTGATGCAACGGTCGGCAATGGTTGGGATACGCAGCTGCTTGCCGAATGCGTTGGCCATTCAGGCATGGTGTACGGCTTTGACATTCAGCAAGTGGCGCTTGATGTGGCACGCGTGCGGCTCGGCGAGGGCATTGGAAACGTCCGTCTGTTGCTGGCTGGACACGAGACAATGCGCCAACACATAGAGCCCCGTCATCAAGGGGCGATCAGAGCGGTCACCTTTAACCTGGGTTATCTGCCTGGTGGAGAAAAAGAGCTGACAACGAAGGTCTCCACCACAATGGCCGCCATACGACAGGCTCTCGAGCTACTCATGCCGGGTGGACTACTGACGGTGGTATGCTACTCACACCCCGAGGGCAGGGCCGAACGTGAATCGGTGGAAAGCTACCTGGCCGAGCTCGCCCAGGATCGCTTCAGCTGCCTTCGGCTGCAGTTTGTGAATCAAAGTGGGAATCCTCCGGTAGTCTTTGCTGTTTATGCGGCATCTCATAACGGAATCCAGGCATGAAAACTCTCATCCTCTCACTAGCACTTATGACCTCCATGGCAACTTCACTGCACGACTTCTCGGTACGGTCGATCGACGGTACCGCGGTCGACCTATCTACATACAAGGGCAACGTCGTCCTCATCGTTAATGTCGCCTCCTTCTGTGGGCATACCAAGCAATATGCCCCTCTGGAAAAGCTCTATCGGACGTACAAGGATAAAGGGCTGGTCATTCTCGGATTTCCGGCGAATGACTTTGGTGCGCAAGAGCCCGGGACCGACGAGGAGATCAAGACGTTCTGCACAACGAAGTACGACGTGACGTTCCCGATGTTCAGCAAGGTTGTCGTGAAGGGATCCTCGAAGGCGCCGCTGTTTGAATTCCTGACGTCCGGCGGAGGGAACCCCTCGCTAGCAGGAGAAATCGACTGGAACTTTGAGAAGTTTCTTGTCGGCAAGGACGGAGCTCTTGTGGCTCGCTTTGGCAGTCGGGTCGATCCTTCATCCAGCGATGTGATTTCAGCGATCGAGTCTGCGCTTGGCAAGTAAGATTTATCCGTCGGTATATCGACCGTCGGTCGGTATGTTCGTAGCACCATGATTGTCCTGAATGACCTTCTGCACCTGCCGGTGCCGCTGGTCCTCGCCTCTCAGTCTCCACGCCGCCAGGCACTTATGCGGCATGTTGGGTTTTCCTTTAGCAGCGTCGTCCCGAGCATCGACGAGGATGCACTGGATACGTCCATCCCATCGCATGAATACGTCCAGGAGCTTGCCTATCGCAAGGCGATGCGCGGCAGTGAAATGGTCGATGGTGATGTGATCGTTATTGGTTCCGACACAACGGTCGTTCTCGACGATACGGTGCTGAACAAGCCTGCCGATGCGGCCGAGGCTGCCGACATGCTCAGGCGTCTTAGTGGTCGCACGCACACCGTGCACACCGGTCTTGCTCTCGTCGCAAGAGGAAAGGGACTGGGACAGCGCAGGGCATCCAGAGCAACACGGGTGACATTCCGTGAACTCTCCGATGCGGAGATCGATGCGTACGTGGCTTCTGGTTCGCCCCTTGACAAAGCAGGGGCCTACGGCATTCAGGATGACTTTGGTGCCGTTTTCGTGTCGCGCGTCGAAGGCTGTTACTACACGATCGTTGGGCTACCGCTTGAACTTCTGTACACAGAGCTCCGCGCTCTTGTTCAGGGGGCGCACGGTGCGTAAGCAGACGGTTTACACCTGGACGCTGCTCGCCCCGTGGCTGGTGACGTTTGTGATCTTCTGGCTGTATCCGCTGGCCTATGCGCTGCTGCTCAGTCTGAGCGACTACGAGACGCTGACCAACCGGATGACCTTTATCGGACTGGATAACTATCGACAGGCATTTCAGGACAAGGATTTCTGGAATGCTATGACCAACACGGTGATCTTCACCTTTGGAACCGTACCGATCACCACGGCACTTGCAATTGCGCTTGCCGTGGCTGTGCGGCAGAGCACTCCTCGGCTGGCATCATTCTTTCGGGCATCGTTCTTCCTCCCGTCGGTGACCTCATTGGTCGTGATCGCCCTGGTCTTTACAAACCTCTACGCCCGGGACGGGTACGTGAACGTCATCTGTGCCATGATGGGCATCGGGTATCCGGCCGATGGCTGGCTTTTACATCCCGGTACGGCCCTTCCGGCGATCATGGCCATGGACGTCTGGATCTCTGCTGGCTACTACATGGTGCTGTTCCTGGCCGGGATGGAGTCTATTTCGGCCGACATCTATGAATCGGCTGAACTTGTGGGCGCTTCGCGCTGGCAACAGTTTCGTCGACTTACGCTTCCTATGCTGCGCCCTACATTACTTTTTGTTGTCGTAATCAACAGCATAAAGAGCTTTCAGATCTTCGTGGAAGTTTACATTATGACCAAGGGCGGACCACTGGGTGCTACCTCGACACTCGTCTACGAGGTTTATCACCAGGCATTTGAACAATCTGACTCGATGGGGTATGCCAGTGCCATCGCATACCTCATCTTCATTATCCTGATGGCTGTTTCACTCATTCAACTGCGCATTCTCAAGGGGAAAGCATGAATCTGGGGTTACTCGCAATAGCGGCCGTGGCATACGTCATTGGCTCAATTCCAACGGCGTGGATCGTTCGCCGACTGACTGCCGGCACGGACATACGGACGGAGGGAACGGGCAACGTCGGTGCTCGTAATCTGTACGACGTAAGTCAGAGCAAAGTGGCCGGCATCGGTGTGATGCTTGCGGACATGGCCAAAGGGGCTATCATCGTTGTTCTTGCACAGTACTTTCACGGATCGTACTTCGCAGCAACGGCATGGGCTGCGGTCGGCGTGGTGCTGGGACACAACTACTCGATCTTCCTGAAGTTCGATGGTGGTCGGGGGCTTGCAACTGCTACCGGATGCCTTACGGCGATGAATCCGCTGCCACTCGTCTTCTGGATTCTTGGCTATCTGACGGGCAACTATGTGATCCGTCGTCAGGTACACATCGCGTCAATGTCCGGCATTATCGCCACGGCAGTTCTGGCCTGGAGTTTGCCCAACAGCACCCTGCGGGCGACGATGTTCGTGGATTGCGCCGATGTGACGGAGTTCCGACTTGCCGTTACCGGCGTATCGTTCGTTCTCTTCCTTCGTCACATTGGAGCTGTCCGCGAGGCTATTCGCCTGGGCCTTGTCGACGAATAACCATCTCGTGAAGGCTGCGCACACAGGCGTGTGCGTCGTCACGCTCTACGATCCCGATCACGCAGGTATCCGACACGACGCAGATCTGCGCCGTGTCGGTGCCGGCGGCGAAGCAGCGGCTCACATCTGCAACGGTGTTCGCATCTGACATGTGCTGTCCGGTGACGGCGACAATGCTTTGCGGAACAGTTCGAACCTCATGTGCGTGCGCAATCGCGTCGACCGCAGAGCGCGACTGGGCGGTGCTGGCGTGAACACAGATTGTCATCGTGTCTTTCGAGGAGATCGTAAGAACGATACTGGAGGAGACGAGCTCGTTCTGCGCGATCAACGTTCCGATCTCACGTCTCACGGTGAGCTTCAGAACATCGTTAAGCACAGATACTCCGCGTGGCTCGGAGTGCGTCACGATCTGGTCGGTGATGCAGGTGCCGCGGTCATCAGGACGAAAAGTGTTGAGTACATACACCGGGATCGAGGCACTGACGGCGGGAAGAAGCGTATCAGGATGAAGCACCTTCGCCCCATACGATGCCATGTCGCGCATCTCATCGAAGCCGATCGACCGTAACGGCAGAGCGGTCGGAACGAGCCGCGGATCGCAGGTGAATACGCCGCTGACATCCGTGTAGATCCTGATCTGACGTGCCAAAATGCAAGCACCAATGATCGCGGCCGAATAGTCCGAGCCGCCGCGTCCGAGTGTTGTGGTCATGCCGGCATGATTCGACGCGATAAAGCCCTGGGTGACGATGACGTTGCCCGTTGAGCAGACTCCAAGAAGTTCAGCACTGCAGCGAACATGCGTGCCTGCGTGATCGACGCTTGCATTCTGATAACGGTCGTCTGTGGCAATGAGCCTGCGGGCATCAACGAAGCTACTTGCTAATCCGGATGAGCGACGAAAGGCATGGTAGATCGTCGTGCTCAGTAGCTCACCAAAGGCGCAGAACGCATCGAGTGTTGCATCATTCCACTCGCCGAGCTCAGCTACGGCATGGGCAAACTCGCGGCAGGCCGACACGAGATCGGCAACACAGTCGGCATTGCCTGTTAGCTCGGTGGCGATATTCTGGTGACGTTGAAGGAGGTCTGACAGATCACCTTCGAACGGTTCGCCACTGCCGGCTCTTCGCGCAATGTCGAGAAGCCTTGATGTTGTGCCAGCAGTTGCTGAGAGGACTACGATCACACCGCCCGGCTCATCCGCCATGCTCGAAACAACTGCCTGTACCTGGCGCAGGGCTGCTGCGTCAGCTACCGATGTGCCACCGAATTTTGCAACGATCATTCGGCCTAGCCCACGTCAAAGTAGGTCGATAAGTGTTCGGCCGACGGCACGTGCACGATGATGCGATCATCGACCAATGAGTCTACTGCCTTCTTTGCGCGCTGCAGATCAATGCCGCGCAGAAAGGCAAAGTGCCATATGTCGACCGGACCTGCGGAGATCTCCACCGTCAGCGCTTGCTCAACGGTAAGCGTACCACCGCCAATGAATCGCTCACGCACGGCAGCAACGAATGCCGTCGATTCCTTTTCCAGGAGCATATCAGGCGTGAAGAAGTAGTTATCCTGCGTCTGCAGATCACAGATCAGGAAAGCCCCTTTTCCGATGGCACCGACGAAGTCCTTGAGATAGGTCATCGAAACAAGGTAAGGGGCCTGTGCTTCGTCGCCCCACAGGTCGGTCCAAACGGCGGGATCACCTGTGCGCAGCCATTCATAAAAGGTGACCTCATGATCAGGCAGGCGAAGCAGCGCGTGCGTGCCGAACTCCTCACGAATATCTTCGGCATCCTCTTCGGACATCGAAGCAAGCTGATCGCTGGTGAGAATCAGAGCACCGTTGACACTGATCGAGCTCGAACATATCTGTCGCAGTGTTTCGGTCATGCAGCTTCCTTCGGCTGGCTGCGTGAACGTCTCCACATGAGAAGTCCGCCGAGACCGATCAGGATCGTCAGACCGTTGGCGGCCATGCTGATGGTGCGGCCCTGCTCGAAGGCTGGACTTTCAAATCGAAACTCAAGGGTGTGCGCACCGGCGGGGATACGCACGCCGCGTAGCAGAAAGTTGGTCTTTATCGTCTCAATCGGCTGCCCGTCGAGGTAAGCCTTCCATTCGCTATAGAATACTTCGCTGACAACCAGAAGCTGGGCGGCCGAAGATGAAGTGGCGATCGACAAGCGGTGGTTGGTCCGCTCTTTGACCGTTGCACGGGCTGTGGTATCCGCACCAAGTGAAGTCATACCATCAAACGGTTGTTCAACGTACGCCGTACGGCGCGCATCAAAGGTGCCGTCACGAAGCTGTTCGAGTAGCTTTCTGCGATTGGACTCGGTCCGCACGGTATCGACGAACCAGGCACGTGGAAGCACGTCGGTGTTCTCATACACCAGCGCACCGGTTTCCTGCGATCGGAAACTTGGCTGGACGCCGGGGTACAGGGGGCGATCGGCGACGATGTACTTGACGTTGAGGAGGTTCCAAAGGAAGGGATTCAGGATCATACTGTTGCCGGGAATGGGCTCACGTCCCGGGCCCGGTGCGGCAACGTCCAGCATGTCCTGGTAGAGTCGCATCTTGGCCGAGCTGTACCCTCCGACGCTTTCGATGAAGTGGTATGCCCACCAGTTGGCGGGTACCATTGACTGCGTCAGGTCGCAGACGCGATACATTGACGGGTCGGACTTGAGGAATCCGACCACGTCGGTGGCCGCAAACACATTCTGTTCGGGCGAGCCCTTCTTGGGGTCATACGGACGCCGGTCAACTCTCCAGAGATCGATCGTCAGAATTCCGATAAACAGCAACACGGCCAGCGTCGGCTGCACAACGCCCCTTGCCGTCAGCACAACAAGTCCACCGATCACGAGCAGGTAGAGCATTGCTGCCAGTGAGTCGGCATGCATTTCGTTGTACACGATATCGAGATACTCTGCAGGGGCACTCTGGCCATTCTTGGCCATGAATGCCGTGTCCACGGCCGTCTTGTAGTCGCGTTCGTCAATGGCCACAAGGAAGACCACACCCGCAACGACCACCGTGGCGATGAAGACCCACATGCCTGATCGTCGGTTTTCAGCGCTCTGGTCTTTCGCCCAGCCGATGACACCCGTCAGTCCGTAGCCGGCCAGCACAGGAAGGGCAAACTGCAGAAGGCAGAGTGCCATGGATGGAGCTCTGAACTTGTTGAAGGCCGGAGCGTAGTTGAAGAAGATGTCGTAGAGTACCGGGAAGTTTTTGCCCATCGACAGCAGCAGTGCGAAGAGTGACAGCACCGTTAAGAAGATCACGAACGGATCACGTCGATAGCGCCATATGCCGATCAGACCCAGCACAAGAACAGCCAGCCCCATATAGTTCGCTGCATCGGTGAAGGGCATCTGACCCCAGTAGAGCATGGCCCGCTGCGGAGGGGCTCCGCGGCTGGTCTTGACCGATGTGTTGCCAAAACCGTAGTAGTTCGGGACGATGAACGTGTACATCTCTCCCGGTGAAAATGACCAGTTGGTGGCGTATTCGTAATCGTTTCCGCCTGACTGGTCCTGATTGTTCCTTGTCGACTGAACCAGCGGTGCCGAGCCTCGCGTCGACTCTGTCGTGTACTGCCGAGTAGCCAAAAACATGTCGGCATGCGTACCGAGCGCGATCACGCCGGCGATGGCCAGCCCGCCCCCTGCCTTGAGCACGTCAACCCAGCCGGTACGTGTGATCAGACGGGTGATAAGCTCGACGATCATGTAAAGGGCCGTGGCGCAGCCGATGTAGAACATCATCTGCGGGTGGGTGGCCGATACCAATACGATCAGTGGAAGGATCAAAAGAAAAAGATTCGCAAGCGTAAACCGTTCGCGAAGACGCTCAAGGGCCAGCAGGATCCATGGAAGGGTGGCCATTGAAACGGGCTTTGTGCTGTGGCCGATCATGATCCACACGATCACGAAGGTGCTCATGACGGCACCAATGGCAGAAAACACGCCAACCGATCGGTCGAGTCCCTTGACACGGCAAAGAGTATATACGCCCCAGCCATAGATCACATACCACAGCACCAGTCGCGTAGTGTCGTTGTTCGTAGCATCTCCCATCGCTCGTGGCAAGGCAAACAACACCTGTCCGACGACATCCCACGTGCGATCTCCGGCGGCCAGGAAGGAGGCCAAGGACGGCATGCCGCTGAAGATGTACGGCATCCAGAGAGGGAACTCGCCCGTCTGCTTTGCTGCTTCTAGGTACGGCACAAAGGAGTAGAAGGCAACGTTGTCGCCTCCGCTCATGAAGTTCTTGCCGCCAAACAAAGCGTCGGCAAAAAAAGCAACAACCACAACCAGGATAGAACCGTATGCCAGGTAGGGGGCATACTTCTGGACCGGCGTTTGCGCCGGGGATTGCATGCGCTTCGGTGCGCGTGATTCAGCCATTAGAAGCTCCAGGGGAAAAGATTGGCAGTAACAAAACTACATAGGATGGAATCTGGATACATTGCCGAGTCCGTATTATCAAAATCAACCGCCCTATCGCAATCTCTGACGGAGGATCCCCATGGCCGATCTGCGAGAACGAACCAGACCGCTTGCGCTCGACGAGGCCTTTCACCTGGTGCGCCGCATGACGCTTCAGCCGACGTATGCGCTTGCTGCAAGCGTTGTTGGGAAGCGTCCATCGGAGGCCGTCGCGGCTCTGCTGGATGCTCCGGAAGCCCCTTTCCCATCGCCAATATGGGCGTTGCAGACCCCAAACATTACCGACTTTAACGAAGCGTATCGCCTGTTTATCGAGATGCAGAACTGGTGGCTTGGTCGTGTGCTGACGGTCACCTCACCTCGCGAGCGACTGATCATGCTCTGGCACAACACGTTCACGAGTGACTATTTGAACGTGTACGTATCGCACTGGATGGTGGCTCAGCATCAGATGCTTCGTACCCATGCTTACGATTACTCGGAGATCTCGCGTCGCATTGTTGGAGACGCGGCCATGCTTCGCTATCTCAATGGCGATCAGAGCATCAAGGGGCGAGCGAATGAAAACTTCGCCCGCGAGTGGTTCGAACTCTTCTCGCTTGGCGTGGGCAATTACTCCGAGCCCGACGTTCTCGAGGCAGCACGGGCGTTTACCGGCTGGCGTATATCGGGTCTGGTAGGGACCTATAACCGTCAGCTGGCGGATCTCGGTGAAAAGACCATTCTGGGTCAGACTGGCCCGTGGGAGTGGAAAGATGTGATCGATATCACGCTACGGCAGCCGGCCTGCGCACGATTCATCGCGCGCAAGCTGTTGCGATCGTATGTCGAACACGAGCCCTCGGCAGAGACGATCGAGGATGTAGCGAAGCTTCTGCGCAGTAGCGATTACAAGATCCGGCCGGTTCTTCTCACGCTTCTTTCGAGCGAGTACTTTTTCACACCGAATCTGCGTGGGGCCCTGATCAAGAGTCCGCTCGAACTGGTAGTCGGTCTGGCTTCGGCTCTCAACGTGGCAACGGTCAGTCGTCAGTATGTATCGCAGGTAATGACGCGCCTGACACAGGAGCCGTTCTATCCGCCGACGGTGGAGGGATGGAAGGGGCACCATGCATGGATCACCAGCTCAACCTTCCCACAGCGGCAGCGTTTTGGTGAGAGCTTCGTCGACGGACGTCAGATCGGCTCATCCTCGAAACTGACAGATGATGCAGGCCGCACGCTTGTACCCGACGTGATCGCCTTCATGAAGCAGTTTCCCGATACCAATGATGCCGAGAAGATCGTGTCGAACGTTGCGCAGGCCCTGTTGGCTGTGCCAATCACAAAGGAGCAGCACGATGTCCTTCTGGAGATCATGCTTGCCGGTGCGCAGAAGTACGAGTGGGACATCAACTCAGCGGCTGCCGTGCAACGTGCACGGTTTCTCATCCAGGCCATCGCGCGGATGCCTGAATTCCAACTCATGTGAAGAAGCCGGAGGCAACAATGAAGAAGCTGACAACCAACGAGCAAGCCAGTCCGTCCGTCGATCGCCGCTCCTTTCTGCGTGCTGCAGCCGGCGGAGGCCTTGCGGTAGCGACGCTACCGACGCTGATCGACTCCTTTAGCGTGCAGGCTCTGGCAGGGGGCGATCCACGCCTGCAACAACTCCTGGAGGATCAGGATCGGGTCCTTGTCCTTATCCAGATGGCAGGGGGCAATGACGGCCTGAATACGGTCATTCCTCACTCAGATCGACTTTACTATGAGCGCCGACCCACGATCGCAATTGCAAAGAACAAAACGCTACGTCTGACCGACACGCTTGGATGGCACCCAGCGATGGCCGGATTCCGATCACTGTACGATGAGGGAAAGCTCGCTGTCGTACAGGGCGTGACCTATCCCAATCCCGACCGTTCGCACTTCCGCGGAACAGACATCTGGCTGACGGCAACGGACGCAGACGTGTTTGGATCAACCGGGTGGGTGGGACGCTATCTGCATACCCTCGCCCCCTCCTATCCGACTGAACTGCCGGCGCATCCACTCGCTGTGCAGATCGGCAATGCCACCTCTCTGGCTTTGCTCGGAAGTGCCGGCCCAATGGGCATCAGCTTCCGCGATCCGGATGAGTTCTACCGGCTCGTCAACGGAGGCGGTGGTTCGGGCGAAGTACCAAGCAGTGAGCAGTCTGATACGCCGGCCGGTCGCGAGATCACCTTCATGCGCAACATAGCCCGCAGTGCCGATGTGTATGCGAACGTCGTCAAGCAAGCCAATGACAAGTCGGGGGCGTCTTCGGTGCAGTTCCCGGCAAGCGACATCGGTGCAAAGCTCAAAGTTGTTTCACAGCTGATCGCCGGTGGTCTTCGCTCACGCATCTACCTGATCTCGTGGGCGAATAACAACTTCGACACTCATGCAAGTCAGACATCGACCGACGACCCCACGCTTGGCGTCCATGCCAACCTTCTTCGCGAGCTCAGCGAGGCCGTCACAGCATTCATGCAGGAAATGAAAAACAGGGGTCATGCCGACCGAGTGGCCGGGATGACCTTCTCCGAGTTTGGTCGGCGTGTTTACGAAAACGGAAGTGTTGGAACTGATCATGGCACTGCGGCACCGCTCTTCGTTTTCGGTGCGCAGGTCGAGGGCGGACGCGTCCACGGTGCTGATCCGGACCTTGTGAATCTCGATCCGATCGGCGACCTCCTCATGCAGCATGACTACCGCGATGTATACGCCAGCGTTCTCCTGCAGTGGTTCGGCGTGCAGGATACCATGGCGCGTCAGCTGCTGTTCCGCGATTTTGGTAAGGGGGCTCCCGCACTCTTCAAGAAGGCAACGACGCGAGTTGAGGAGTCCGATGCGCGGCAGGCGTTTGTGCGTATCGGACCCAACCCGGCAACCGACGTTGTTGTTGTTCAGGTCAACATTGATGCGCAGACCGATGCTACGCTTGTCCTTTCTGATATCCGAGGAATCGAATGCCGAAGCGCGCGAGTTGAGCCATGGACAGGCGTCGGACGTCTCGAACTTACCGGTCTGCCAGCGGGTACCTACATCGTTACGCTCCATGCGGGCAGAAGCATTGCTCACACCACCATCCAGATCACCCGATGAGGTTCCCGATGTCACGTCTGTACAGAACCATCCCAGTTCTCATGTTCGCTCTCATGGCGTTCACTGCCGTAGGGACGTCTCATGCACAGCCCCTTGCGAATCCATATTCCTTTGCCATTGATCACGACACGGATCTCGACACCGCGCTGTTGTGGCTGCCGTCGGAACAGGCTGGATCGAGAGGAAGGGTTGTACTGACCAGTGACGGTCATTTGGGCTTTGCAGACGGTTCTCGCCTGCGGCTGGTTGGTACAACGTTGCAGTGGTTTTCGGCAATGCCCGACAGCGTGAATGCGATTGCGATCGCTCGTCGTCTGCGAAGTCTTGGCATCAATGCCGTTAGGCTCAACACATTTGATATCACAGCCTGGCCAACAACGAGCATCTTTCGTGCGGGAACAAATTCTACGCTGCAGGACGGGCTCGACCCTTTGCAGATGAAGAAGTTCGACTGGTTCATGCATCAGCTCCGCCAGCATGGCATTTACTACGTCTTCACCTTTCAGTCAACCTGGACGCCCCGCCCGGGTGATGGTGTGCTGCAGCCTGACTCGACCGGATGGGGCGCACGAGTGCCGGTGCTGTTCAATCGCCGCATCCAGCAGATTCATCGCGACGTCATGCGGGCTCTGCTTACGCACATAAATACATTTACAGACATCGCCTACAAGGATGATCCGGCACTGGCCTACGTCATCGCCGCCGAGGATGCGTCACCGGCCGCTTTCTGGCTGTATACAAACGACATTGTTCGCCCGAACCCGAATGGCTCGACAACATCGACGGGGCAGCTGCACGTTGCCCATATTGACTCTCTGTGGAATGCCTGGCTTGAGTCGACATACAAGACAGATGCTGCCCTAGCCAGCGCCTGGCAGTCAACGGCCAGATCGACCCAGAATGTGGTTCTTAACGGCGACTTCGAAGATCCGTTCAACAGTGCCTGGGTCTTGAGCATCGACAATACGAGGGGGGCGCAAGCGCTGCTCCAGTTCAGTGATGCCGACAAGCAGCAAGGCACATCTTCGGGCCGTGTTCGCATCAACAGGCTTGATCCTGGCCGCGCATCCTATTCCATCCAGCTCGTGCAGCGCCTGCCAGTCATGCGGCATCTTCAGACATACGAGCTCAGCTATTGGGCAAAGACGACGCCACAGCGTGGCAGCCGCGAGATCTTCCTGTATGTGTTCAACGGCACCCCACCCTACAACTCCTACGGGCTTGCGCAGACCATGGCGATCTCCTCGGCATGGAAGAAGTACACCTACACCTTCACGGCCACGGTATCGGACTCAACGACAGCCGGGCTGGGATTTTTCCTTGGTGCAGATTCAGGAGATGTGTTTGTTGATGACGTTCAGCTGCGCGAGGTCACTCGCAGCGGTGTTCGCAGCGGAGAGAATCTTGCAATGAACAACATTCGCATGTCGACGTTGCTCGACGGGGAGATCACGGTCGGACGATCGCGTGATAACGCTCGCTTTGTTTATGAAAACTTCCGGTCGATGCTGACGGGCATTCGTCGAATGGTCCGTGATACACTCAAGAGTCAGGTGCTGCTGTGTCCGTCTTCTCGACTTGTGAGCTTCTTTGAGCTTGATGCGGCAAGGGAGTATGATGTATTCTCCAACGTCGAGTGGCGCTCAGAGGCCAACAGTATTGCGGCAGACCCGTATGGAGACTTGTACGCACATGCTCGTGTGCGACCCAAAGGCAAGGCATTCGTCGTTTCACACGCTTCGGTCCAGTACCCGCGCGCTCACATGTCCGAGCTGATGACCTACCTGCCATCATACGCTGGCCTTCAGGACTGGGATGGAGTGTTTTTCAGTGTGTTTTCGGACAACGGACGTGTTGGTGGAACAACGGTCGATTCGCTCGACTACTGGATGCTGCGCAACAAGCCGAACATTCTGTCCATGTTCCCGTGGACGTCCTCTATGATGCGCACGGGAGCTGTTGTACCCTCGGTGAAGGAGCTGGTTATCGGCCATTCAGCTGAGACCGTGACGCTGCCGCGATTCCACATCCAGACGCCATTAGGCTTGCCGGTCACGACTGACCAGCGGATTCCGCTGTTCCGTCGTGTTTCGATGAATCAGACGCTCATGCCTCAGTCGTCCTTCTTGCCGCACCTCGAAGTATCAGCACTTTCGGGCGTCGTCGATCTGGCCGCCCTTGATGCAGAGAACGAGCAGATCTTCCGCGATGCAACCAAGGGAACACTTCGAATCGAAACACCGACGCACTGTGCCGTCATGGGGCCTCTCTCAGGGCAGATCATCAACATGTCCGGCATGTCCGTCGAGCAGACGACGCCTGCACCGCATGCCATGGTGGCCATCGCCTCTCAGTCTGGCAAGCCCCTTTCCGAAGCTGATCGAGCACTTCTGACGATCAGTACGCGGGCACTCAACGAGGGTGCCGTGTTCAATGCTGACAACCTAAACCTGCGGGTTTGGGGCAAGGGGCCGGTGCAGATGGAAGGTGTCGGTGTGCGATTCACGATCACCTCACCGGCATATGATACGCTTGTCATTCGTCCTCTTGGGCCGGATGGCCGTCCGGCAGGGCAGCCCATCGGAGTAGGCCGTCGCAGTGGAGGACGTTTCACAACGCTCATCAATACTGCCGACCATGCCACGCCATGGTATCGGTTGGAGTTCGGTTCTACGACGTCGGTTGACGAAGAGGGTAGCCGTCCGATGCTGACGCTATTGAACAATCCGGCCACCGACGGGCGTGCGTTGATCTGGCTGCGCGAGCGGTGCGAAGGTGTACACGTGGTTGATGTCAACGGTCGTGTTCTGGCATCTGCGAACGGCGTCGAGGGCAGCTTTGCTTTCGACGTTGCACATCTGGCCGCAGGTTACTATCGAGTTGTGGCAAGAAGCATAACGGGTTCTGTGACTTCAGAGCCACTCGTGATCCAGTAACAGCCTCAATCCATAAACAGGTACGGACGCCACGTGTCGTCAACCGTTCCCATGGCATGCTTCAGGAACAGCACATGATGCGGCCTTTTTGGAGCGGTCAACAGTCGCATTCCGGCTTCTTCCGGAGTGCGGTTCCCTTTTTTGTTGTTACACCGAACACATGCCGTCGTGAGATTCTCCCACGAGTCCATGCCGCCGCGTGAGCGCGGGATGATGTGATCCATCGTCAGCGGTGAAGCTCCCGAGCCACAGTAGGTGCATCGCATGCCATCTCGGCGCATGACGTTCTTACGCGACAGTTCGATCTTCTTGAACGGTACACGCAGATAGGCGCACAGGCGGATGACCGAAGGAAATGGGTATACCGTGCGCACGGTGCGAACTGACCGATCGGCGTTTTGCTCAACCAGCTCGGCCTTCGTAAGGAACAGGAGCATCAGCGCTTTCTTTGCGCTGCAGATGCTGATAGGCTCATAGGACTGATTAAGTATCAGGACCTTGCCATTGAGCGACGATACCTCGACGGTCGTTGTCGGACCGGCGTCGAGTTGTGCAATGTGGGCGTTGCGTAAGCTGAAGACAATTCTCCTGTGGTGAAAATAGGACTCCATGGGGTATTTTCGCACGCTCATTTCGCACAGGTAATTGGAGACCCGCATGCCCCGTCCCACGGCCATTCTTGCCCTCGAAAACGGCGTCACCGTCGAGGGTCTGGCAATTGGGGCAATAGGTGCGGAGTGTAGCGGTGAGCTGGTGTTCAACACAGCTATGACGGGCTATCAGGAGATCCTGACCGACCCTTCCTACAAAGGGCAGATCGTCACGTTCACCTACCCGCACATCGGCAACTACGGCGTTAACGGCGACGATGTTGAATCGGATCGTATTCAAGCCTCGGGACTGGTTGTCCATGAGCTCTCGCCCGTTGTTTCCAACTACCGTGCCACGGGCTCGCTGCAGTCCTACCTAGAATCTGAGGGGATCGCCGGCATTGAGGGAATCGACACACGCATGATCGTCCGTATCCTGCGTTCGGAGGGGGCGATGCGTTGCGTGATCGGCCACGGAGCGGGATTAGATGCCCGTGAGCTTGTGGAGCGTGCCCGGCATATCCCGTCAATGAACGGACTCGACTTAACGCCGCTCGTGACCACGCAGGCCCCCTATGAATGGTCGGGTGGCCAGCCTGGTGAATGGGACTACCGACCCGAGGTAGCCGTACGGGCGGACCGCAAGAGAGTCGTAGCGATCGATTTCGGCGTCAAGCGCAACATCCTGCGTCGTCTGCACCACTTTGGGTGTGACGTCACGGTTGTGCCGGCCACGACCTCCGCCGAGAAAGTCCTCGAGCTGCAACCCGACGGGGTTTTTCTCAGCAATGGCCCTGGTGACCCTGCGGCCGTGACCGCAGCCATCGAGACGGTCAGGGGGCTTTTAGGCCGCACTCCGATCTTCGGGATCTGTCTTGGGCATCAGATCCTGTCCCTTGCCGTCGGTGCTTCTACGTATAAGCTCAAATTCGGTCACCGCGGTGCCAACCATCCGGTGAAGAATCTTCGTACGGGAGCCATCGAGATCACGTCCCAGAATCACGGCTTTGCGGTCGATCCTTCCACCCTGCCGGACAGGGCCGAGATGACGCATGTGAACCTCAACGATGACACCTGTGCCGGCATCGCTCTGCGCGATGTGCCGGCGTTTGCCGTGCAGTATCACCCGGAGGCCAGCCCCGGTCCGCACGATTCGGACTACCTGTTCGAGCAGTTCGTGGCATCCATGGCCTGAGGCCTCTTTTGCCTCCAGATTTGCATAGTTTTCCCCCGACCCATAACTTTGCCGGCTCTGTTGTTGGGGTAGGTACTCAAGCGGCCAACGAGGGCAGACTGTAAATCTGCTGACTTATGTCTACGGAGGTTCGAATCCTTCCCTACCCACAGCGACATTTCACTCACGTGAGATGTCGGTTAAAGCGGGAGTAACTCAGTTGGTAGAGTCACAGCCTTCCAAGCTGTTGGTCGCGAGTTCGAGTCTCGTCTCCCGCTCTGATGCGAAAGTCCCCTGAGGCGTCGGGCCATTGGTCTGTGCGCTGAAGGGCTTTGGTGTCTGCGATCGACCATGTCGCTGATGTAGCTCAGTTGGTAGAGCACCACCTTGGTAAGGTGGAGGTCACCGGTTCAATCCCGGTCATCAGCTCTTGATTTGACAATCACGTACGGGTGTAGCTCAGCTGGTAGAGCAGCGGTCTCCAAAACCGCAGGCCGCGGGTTCGAATCCTGCCGCCCGTGCAACGTTTACGAATGCATACCGCAGATCGGAGGACATGAAATGATTGATTCGATTCGGGGATTTTTCTCGGATGTGAGCAAGGAGATGAAAAAAGTCTCCTGGCCGACACAGGAGCAGCTTCGCGAGAGTACCATGGTTGTTGTGGCCACGTGTCTGGTTTTTGCCGCACTGGTTTTCGCCATTGACCGTGGTGTGGTCTTCCTGCTCGAGTTCATTTATTGATTGGGATTCCCACGATGTCCGACGCCGTACAACAATTGCCAGAACCTCGTTGGTTTGCCTTACGGACCTTTACCGGTCACGAGGCCAGGGTAAAGACTGCCATCGAGAACGAAATGACGCGCCTTGGACTCGAAAACCGCGTTCTGAACATCATCATCCCCACGGAGACTGTATTTGAGGTCAGAGGGGGCAAGCGCCGCACGCGGGTGAAGAATTTTCTTCCTGGATACATTCTGATCGAGCTTTCGCTCGACACTCGTTTGCGCGACGTCATCCTGTCACTGCCTTCGATCGTCTCTTTTGCCGGCACGACTTCGGGTCCGCAGCCACTGCAGAAGGAAGAGGTCGATCGTATTCTGGGACGTGTTGAGGAGCGCAAGGACATCACGACTGCAGAAACATCATTCCGTGAGGGAGATCCGGTGAAGGTCATAGATGGGCCATTCGCCAACTTCAATGGCACGGTCAAGGAAGTCAACGTAGAAAAGCAAAAGCTGAAGGTAGAAGTCGGGATCCTCGGCCGTAAGACGCCGATCGAGCTGGACTTCCATCAGGTAGAGATCGAAAACCATTAACACATGATGTGGGAGGCAGGCAACACCTGCCGCAGACCACGAAAGGATATTTGACATGGCAAAAAAGGTCATGGGTACCTTCAAGCTCCAGCTCAAGGCTGGAGAGGCCACAATGGCTCCGCCGGTTGGACCGGCGTTCGGTCAGCGCGGCCTTGCAGGTATGGAGTTTGTCAAGCAGTTCAATGCTAAGTCGGCCAAGCAGCCGGGCATGATTCTGCCAGTGCTCGTCACATTCTTCAGTGACAAGAGCTTTACGTTCGAGATCAAGTCGCCGCCAGCTGCGATCCTTCTGATGAAGGCTGCCGGGCTGGACAAGGGGTCGGCTGCACCGCATCGTGACAAGGTCGGCAAGGTCAATCGCGCTCAGCTTGCTGAGATCGCAAAGATCAAGATGCAGGACCTTAACTGTCACACCGAAGAGAGTGCGATCAGCATGATCGCCGGCACTGCGCGCTCGATGGGCATCACGGTCCAGGACTGAGAAGCCCCTTTCTCGAACAACATTTCCGAACAATAACCACTGTTGGAGGTGTCTCTTGCAGGCACCGTTTGCACAACACGAAAGGATATCCTTCCATGGCACAAGGGAAGCGTTTCAAAAAGGCCGTCAAGTCGTTCGACGGCACTCAGTCGTTTGACATCAAGAAGGCCGTAGAACTCGTCAAGCAAAACGCAACGGCGAAATTCGATGAGTCATTTGATGTTGCAATGAATCTTGGCGTCGATCCGCGTAAGGCCGATCAGCTGGTTCGTGGTACGGTAGCATTGCCTCACGGTACTGGTAAGACGGTTCGCGTGCTGGTGATTGCCAAGGCTCCAAAGGACAAGGAGGCACTCGATGCTGGTGCAGACCACGCAGGATTCTCGGATTACATCGAGAAGCTGCAAGGGGGCTGGGCAGACATCGACATCATCATCGCCACGCCTGACGTGATGGGTGAAGTCGGCAAGCTGGGTCGGGTTCTCGGTCCACGCGGTCTTATGCCGAATCCGAAGAGCGGCACGGTAACGTTTGACGTTGCCAAGGCGGTCGCGGAGGTCAAGGCCGGTAAGATCGAGTTCCGCGTCGACAAGGCAGGGAACATCCATGCCGCTGTCGGTAAGTGCTCCTTCAGCGCAGACAAGCTTATCGAGAATCTTCAGACGTTCGTTGGTACGGTTGTCCGCGCCAAGCCATCGTCATCGAAGGGCAAGTACGTCAAGAGCATCACGTTCAGCTCGACGATGGGCCCTGCTGTCAGTGTTGATGCGAAGTCCGTCGGCGCTGACCAATAATTCCGAAACTATTACGCAACAGTCGGTCTGTCACGCTTCTAACACCGTCCATGGCGGGTTGACGGATCGGCGACTCTAACAATAAACAAGGTTATGATCACGAAAGAACAAAAGCAGGCAGTCGTCGCCGAGCTTGCGGAGATGATCCGCGGTGCGTCGAGTCTGTATTTCGTGGATTTCACCGGCATGACTGTCGCACAGGACCAGGCGTTCCGCCGGGATCTGCGCGCCAAGGGCGTAACGATGAGGGTTGCCAAGAACACCCTTCTTCTGCGTGCTCTTGCTGAGGTCGGTGGCTACGAGATCGAAGACACGAAGCTGGCCGGTCAGACGGCGATGATCCTCGGAGCGAGCGATCCTGTTGCTCCAGCGAAGGTGATCCGTCAGCACTTTGAGAAGCTTGAAAAGCCACGTCTCAAGGTCGCGGTTGTCGAAGGCATGTACTTCGGCCCTTCCGAGCTCAAGCAGGTGTCGGAGCTTCCGACGCGCGAGGATCTCATTGCCGGCATGCTTGGCAGCATCAACGCCCCTATTTCGGGAATCGTTGGCAGCCTGAATGCCGTCATGCGGGACGTCGCATCGATCATCGAGGAAGTCGCAAAGAAGCAGGCTGCCTAAGGGCAGGCCGAGGCGTGATACGGCGCTGGGCGTCGGTCACCATCCATCACACAAAGAACATTCATCATTCATTCGTGGAGAAATCCAATGTCAGCAATCGTTGAAGAACTCGTCGAGAAGATCGGAAACCTCACCCTCGTAGAGGCAGCCGATCTCAAGAAGGCCCTTGAAGATAAGTTTGGTGTGTCGGCAGCAGCTCCGGTGATGGTTGCCGGTGTCGCTCCGGGTGCCGCCCCAGCAGCAGCAGCCGAAGAAAAGACCGAATTCGATGTCGAACTCACCGAAGGCGGAGCTCAGAAGCTCAACGTCATCAAGGTTGTTCGCGAAGTCACGGGTCTTGGCCTCAAGGAAGCCAAGGATCTGGTCGAAGGTGCACCGAAGATCGTCAAGGAAGGTGTTGCCAAGGCAGATGCCGACGCTCTGAAGAAGAAGCTCGAAGAAGCCGGCGCCAAGGTCACACTCAAGTAATCAGAACGCGCAGTAGAAACAGCCCCGAGACGGCAGAAATGCCGTCTCGGGCGTTGTCGTAAATGGAAAGCCCCTTTCAAAGGGGGCGTTCTGACGGTTGAAACAGAGCCTTTGCCGGCGTCATTTCGATCATCAGAACGAAACAGAACTTTTTACTAGCCGTCAGGAGCTATCTCCATGAATGGTCTGAGCACAGAAACTGCATTGTACCAGCTGCCGCTGCAACGGGTACGCGAACGCGTGTCGTTCGGAAAGATCGAATCTGAGTCGACCTACCCAGATTTGCTCGGAATCCAGATCGATTCCTTCCACGATTTCCTTCAGGAGGATGTCGGGTTTTCAGATCGCCGCTTCGTTGGACTGCAGCGAGCTTTCGAGAGCAACTTCCCAATCGAAGACAACTCCGGGGTGTATGAACTGAGTTTTCTTGAGTACATCCTCGAGAAGCCGAAGTACTCCGAGGAAGAGTGTCGCGAACGCGAGTTGACGTATGCCAAGACGCTGAAGGCCAAGCTGCGCCTATCGTCAAAGGCTGATCGATCATCGGAAGACTACATCGATGCCATTGACCAGGAAGTTTACCTCGGTCAGATCCCGGCCATGACGCCGCGTGGCACGTTCATCATCAACGGTGCTGAGCGCGTGATCGTGGCACAGCTGCACCGCTCGCCGGGCTGCTTCTTTGACGAAGCGATCCACCCGAACGGAACGAAGATCTTCTCGGCACGTATCATCCCGTTCAAGGGATCATGGGTCGAGTTCACAACCGATATTCACGATGTGATGTACGCGTACATCGATCGGAAGAAGAAGTTTCCGGTGACGACGCTCCTGCGTGCTTTGGGATACTCCAGCGATGAAGATCTCCTGAACCTCTTTGACCTGTCATCCGAGGTACCGGTCAAGAAGCTCACCGATGAGCACCTGGGCCGTCGTATTGCCGCTGATGCAGTGGATATGAGCACGGGTGAGATCATTGCTCAACGAGACCTTGTGTTGGATGAGGCCCTGCTTGTGGCTTTGCGCGACTCTGATGTCGAGTCGATCCGGGTCTTCAAGTACGAGAACCCTAACGACGAGCCGATCATTGCCAAGACCCTTGCAAAGGATACGGCACGCACGCGTGAGGACGCGCTGGAAACGATCTATCGTCAGCTACGTTCGTCCGACCCGCCAGATCTTGATACGGCATGGGGCCTGCTCGAGAAGCTGTTCTTCAATCCAAAGCGCTATGACCTGGGTATTGTGGGCCGGTACCGGATCAACGAAAAGTTGGCGATGACTGTGCCACTTGATGTTACGACGCTTACGGTTGACGACATCGTTGCCATCGTGAAGTACCTGATCGACGTGCGTGATGCGAAGGTTCCAGTCGACGATATCGACCACCTTTCGAACCGCCGCGTACGTACGGTCGGTGAGCAGCTCGAGTCGACATTCAACCTGGGTCTGACGCGTATGGCGCGTACGATCAAGGAGCGCCTCTCGGTGCGCGACAGTGAGAATGTTACCCCAAGCGAACTTGTCAACGCCCGAACGATCACGAGCGTTATCAACCAGTTCTTCGGCACCAACCAGCTGTCGCAGTTCATGGATCAGACCAACCCGCTGTCGGAGATCACGCACAAGCGTCGTACCTCGGCACTCGGACCTGGTGGTCTTACACGTGAACGCGCCGGCTTCGAAGTTCGTGACGTTCACTACACGCACTACGGCCGCCTCTGTCCTATCGAAACACCGGAAGGACCGAACATTGGTCTGATCTCGTCGCTGGCCATTCATGCGCGTGTCAACAAATTCGGATTCATCGAAACACCGTATCACAAGGTCGTCAACGGCGTTGTGACGGATGAGGTCGAATTCCTCCCTGCTGATAAAGAAGAAGGTCTGATCATCGTCCCAGCCTCAACGGCAACTGATGCCAAGGGGCGCATACTCGGTGACACGGTCAAGGCCCGCCTCAGCGGTGACTACAAGGTAGTTGCGCCCACAGAGGTCAACTACATGGAGGTCAGCACCGATCAGATCACATCTCCGGCCGCATCGCTGATCCCGTTCCTTGAGCATGATGACGCTAACCGTGCACTGATGGGTTCGAACATGCAACGCCAGGGCGTTCCACTGCTGCGTCCGGAAGCCCCGATTGTAGGCACCGGCATGGAAGCGCGCGTCGCTCGTGATTCGCGTGCCCTTGTGCTTGCCGAAGACGATGGGGTGGTTGACTACGTATGTGCCGACTTTGTCCGGATCGTTTACGATGACAAGCGCAATGCTGACGAGAAGCTTATCTCGTTCGAGGGCGACCGCACGGTAACCTATAACCTGCAGAAGTTCTATCGTACGAATCAGGACACCAGTATCAACCACAAGCCAATCGTGGCGGTTGGTCAGCGCGTCAAGAAGGGTCAACCCATCATTGATGGAGCCTCGACTGAAAAGGGCGAACTGGCACTCGGTCGCAACGTCATGGTTGCCTTCATGCCTTGGCGCGGATACAACTTCGAAGACGCCATTGTGCTCAGCGAGCGCATGGTTGCCGAAGATGTCTTTACGTCGATCCACATTGAGGAGTACACGCTCCAGGTTCGTGACACAAAGCGCGGAGAAGAAGAGTTCACCCGTGAAATCCCGAACGTCAGTGAAGAAGCCACAAAGGATCTGGACGAACGCGGCATTGTTCGCATCGGAGCCAAGATCCGCGAAGGCGATATCCTCATTGGTAAGATCACTCCGAAGGGAGAGACCGACCCAACGCCGGAAGAGAAGCTTCTGCGAGCGATTTTCGGTGATAAGGCCGGAGACGTCAAGGATGTGTCATTGAAGGCACCGCCGGGACTTAAGGGCACGGTCATCAATACCAAGCTCTTCGCCCGTCGTGTTCTAACGAGCGACAGCGAGTTCCGTCTTGAAGAAAAGAAGCGTCAGGATCTCATTACACGTCGTGAGAACCAGGCCCTGCGTGCCCTGGACATCGATTGCATCGAGCGTCTTGGTCAGCTTCTCGAAGGCGAAACATCCATCGGTGTGCGCTCGACGAACGACACGATGATCTTCCGCAGCGGAGCCAAGTTCACTGCCAAGGACATGCTGGCGAAGTTCGAGTCGGGATCATTCCTCCCTTCAAATACCAGCCTTGAGCAAGACTGGGTGGCGGACAAGAAGACCATGAAGCTTGTGCGCACGCTCATGGAAAACTTCGAAACGCGCCGTAACACGATCATTCTTGATGCTCGTATCGAGCGAAATAAGATCGCCGCCGGTGACGAGCTCCAGCCCGGCATCCAGCAGATGGCCAAGGTCTATGTTGCCAAGAAGCGTAAGCTTCAGGTCGGTGACAAGATGGCCGGACGTCACGGCAACAAGGGTATCGTATCGAAGATCGTGCCTTTGGAAGACATGCCGTTCCTGCCGAACGGTCGCCCGGTGGACATCGTCCTCAATCCGCTCGGCGTGCCTTCCCGTATGAACCTGGGTCAGCTTTATGAGACCGCTCTTGGATGGGCCGGACGTGAGCTTGGGATCCACTTTGCAACGCCGATCTTCGACGGGGCTTCGTGGGACCAGGTGGGTGACTACCTCGAGAAGGCTGGTCTGCCACGTACAGGCAAGACAGTTCTGTATGACGGTCGCTCCGGTGAAGCCTTCGAGAACGAGGTCACGGTTGGCATCATTTACATGATGAAGCTTTCCCACCTTGTCGAGGATAAGATCCACGCACGCTCGATCGGACCATATTCTCTGATCACTCAGCAGCCCCTTGGCGGTAAGGCCCAATTCGGTGGTCAGCGTCTCGGGGAGATGGAAGTCTGGGCGCTCGAGGCCTATGGTGCTGCTCACACTCTGCAGGAGATGCTGACACTGAAGTCAGACGATGTGCAGGGTCGGGCCAAAATGTATGAGACACTCGTCAAGGGTGAGAACCTGCCGACACCGGGAATTCCCGAGTCGTTCAACGTTCTCGTTCGCGAGCTGCAGGGTCTCTGTCTGGATGTCAAGCTCGACTGAGCTTGACCTCCACTGTCCATTAATTCGTCAACCAAGGAATTTTCGCTCGGAGTCACGATGCAGTTCCAAAACATCCCGAAGCGCGGATACGGTTCGATTACGATCCGCATTTCATCACCGGATGACATTCTCAATCGCTCTCATGGCGAGGTCACCAAGCCTGAGACGATCAACTACCGCTCATTCCGTCCGGAGAAGGACGGTCTGTTTTGCGAGAAGATCTTCGGTCCGATCCGTGACTGGGAGTGCGCCTGCGGAAAGTATAAGCGCATCCGTTACAAGGGTATCGTGTGTGACCGATGTGGCGTAGAGGTAACGCAGAAGAGCGTACGACGCGAGCGCATGGGCCACATCATGCTGGCCGTTCCGGTCGTTCACATCTGGTTCCTTCGTTCGCTTCCGAGCAAGATCTCCGGTGTGATCGGTATGCCGACGAAGGACGTTGAGCGTATCGTTTACTACGAGTCATACGTTGTGGTGCAGCCCGGATCGACGGGCCTTCAGAAGAAGGACCTTCTGACCGAAGAGCAGTACCTGGAAGTTCTTGCGAGCCTGCGCCCTGAAGAGCGCAACATGGACGACGAAGATCCGCGCAAGTTCATCGCCCTTATCGGCGGTGAGGCTGTCAAGGAGCTCCTGCGCCGCGTTGATGCTGACGAGGACTATTTCAAGCTGCGCGAAACCGCCCGTGAGGATATGTCGCAGGCAAAGAAGGCCGACGTACTCAAGCGTCTGCGAATTCTGGATGCATTCCGCACGGCCGAGCACAAAGAGCCGAACCGTCCCGAGTGGATGGTGCTCGATATCATCCCGGTCATCCCGCCAGATCTCCGTCCACTGGTGCCTCTCGAAGGGGGCCGGTTTGCGACCTCTGACCTGAACGATCTGTATCGTCGAGTGATCATCCGTAACAATCGCCTTAAGCGCCTGATCGATATCAAGGCTCCGGAGGTGATCCTGCGGAACGAGAAGCGCATGCTTCAGGAGTCGGTCGACGCTCTGTTTGACAACTCGCGTCGCGCCGTTCGTAGCGAGTCTCAGCGCGCTCTGAAGTCGCTGGCCGATACGCTCAAGGGCAAGACCGGTCGCTTCCGTCAGAACCTTCTCGGCAAGCGCGTTGATTACTCCGGCCGTTCGGTTATCGTGGTGGGCCCTGAGTTGAAGCTCTATGAGTGCGGTCTTCCAAAGGACATGGCCGTTGAGCTCTTCAAGCCCCTTATCATCCGCAAGCTGATCGAGCGCGGTCACTGCAAGACCGTCAAGAGTGCAAAGAAGCAGGTTGAAAAGAAGACAACCGAAGTGTGGGATATTCTCGACACGGTGATCGACGGTCATCCGGTGCTTCTGAACCGCGCTCCGACGCTCCACCGTCTGGGTATTCAGGCCTTCCAGCCGAAGCTCATTGAGGGTAAGGCCATTCAGCTGCACCCACTGGTAACGACGGCTTTCAATGCTGACTTCGACGGTGACCAGATGGCCGTGCACGTGCCTCTGAGCCATGAAGCCCAGCTTGAGGCTCTGCTTCTGATTCTTTCTGCCCACAACATCATGCACACGCAGAACGGCGAGCCGATTGCCGTTCCGTCGCAGGACATGGTTCTTGGCGTGTATTACCTTACCAAGGCACGCGGTGGTGTAAAGGGCGAGGGTAAGATCTTCTCTTGTGAGGATGAAGTGGTGATCGGGTACAACTCCGGTCGCATTGCTCTTCATGCCAAGATCAAGGTCCGTATCGGTGGCAAGATGATCGAGACAACGGCGGGACGTGTCCTGTTCAACAAGATCGTTCCGTTTGAACTCGGCTACATGAACGAGATGCTCGGAAAGAAGCGTCTTCGTCAGGTTATTGCTGACTGCTTCCGTAAGGCTGGTCTTGCTAAGACGGTTGAGTTTCTTGACAAGCTCAAGGAAACCGGCTTCATGACGGCAACACGTGGGGGGCTGTCGGTATCGATCGCCGACGTGGTGGTGCCAGCCGAAAAGGTGAACATCATCGACCGTGCCCAAAAGGAAGTCGACAAGATCGAAGACTACTACCACTCCGGTGTTATCACCGAAGGCGAACGCTACAACAAGATCATCGATACGTGGTCGACCGCTACCAACCGCGTGGCAGACAAGCTCTACAATGAGCTGGCCTCGAACAAGGATGGTTTCAATACGTTCTTCATGATGCTCGACTCGCAAGCACGGGGCTCCAAGGAGCAGATCCGTCAGCTTGCCGGTATGCGGGGTCTGATGGCCAAGCCACAGAAGACGGCGGCTGCCTCTTCTGCCGAGCTCATCGAAAATCCGATCATCTCGAACTTCAAGGAAGGCCTGACCATCCTTGAGTACTTCATCTCAACGCACGGTGCACGTAAGGGTCTGGCCGATACCGCTCTCAAGACGGCTGATGCCGGTTACCTCACGCGCCGTCTGCATGACGTCGCTCAAGATGTTGTGATCTCCGAGGACGACTGCGGCACGATCCGTGGCGTGGAGATGCGAGCACTGAAAGATGGTGAGGATGTGAAGGAGCCGCTCAAGGAGCGCATCATTGGCCGCACCTCACTGGTCGAAGTCGTAGACCCGATCAGCGGCACGGTATACTGCAAGAAGGGTGAAGTGATCGACGAGGAGATCTCTGAAGCGATCGAGCATAGCCCCATTGAAGCAGTGATGATCCGCAGTGTTCTTACCTGCGAATCACGCCGCGGTGTGTGTGCTCGCTGTTATGGTCGAAACATGGCAACGGGTCAGCTGGTGGATACCGGCGAGGCCGTTGGTACGATCGCGTCTCAGTCGATCGGTGAGCCGGGCACGCAGCTGACGCTGCGCACGTTCCACACCGGTGGAACAGCCTCTCTTTCGATGAGTCAGAGCCTTGTACTTGCCAAGTTCGACGGTGTGATCCAGTTCGACGCCATCCGTTCGGTGAGCTGTCCTGGTGAGACCGAAGACGTTGAAGTTGTCGTTTCGCGCGCCGGTGTCATCAATATCGTCGAGCCTGGTTCCAACCGCGTCGTGACGAAGTATGATGTGGTCTATGGCGCCGAACTCAAGGTCAAGGACGGACAGACGGTCAAGAAGGGTGAGATACTCTACGATTGGGATCCATACAACTCGGTGATCATCACCGAGAAGGCCGGACGTGTTCGCTACCGTGACCTTGTTCCGAACCTTACCTTCAAGGAAGCGATCGACGAACAAACAGGGCACACAACCAAGATCGTTATCGACTCGCGTGACCGTACGAAGAGTCCTGCCATCGAAATCGTTGATGACGAAGGAACGCTCATCCAGTCCTACATCATTCCGTCCCGCGCTCAGATCGTGGTCGATGATGGTGAGGTTGTAGCCGTCGGCTCGAAGCTGGTGAAGATGCCTCGAGATCTTGGACGTCTGCGCGATATCACAGGCGGTCTGCCACGTGTTACGGAACTCTTCGAAGCACGTGCTCCTCAAGCACCGGCAGCAGTCACGGAGATCGATGGTATCATCTCGATCGAAAAGCCAAAGCGTGGATCGCGTGTGATCGCAACAACGTCTCTCGACGGACAGCTCAAGCGTGAATACTCGGTGCCGATCGGCCGTCACGTTCTTGTGCAGGAGGGCGACCTTGTGCGCGCCGGCGACCGTATGACGGAAGGTGCCATTAATCCGCACGACATCCTTCACATCAAGGGTATCAATGAAGTGCAGGCGTACCTGGTGAATGAGATCCAGGAAGTCTACCGCATGCAGGGTGTGAAGATCAACGACAAGCACATCGAAGTGATCGTCCGCCAGATGCTCCAGAAGGTCCGTGTAACCGACTCGGGTGACTCTCCGTTCCTCGAGGGCGACCAGGTGGACCGCATGCGATTCAGTGACGAGAACGATCGTTTGAAGGGCTGTGTTGTCGTGACCGATCCGGGTGACTCGAAGCTCAAGTTTGGTCAGATCATCGACAAGCGCGTTCTGCGCGAGATCAATGCTGATCTGAAGAAGGGCGATAAGCAGGGTGCGAAGAGCCGCACTGCAGAGCCATCGATCGGTGAGCCCCTTCTGCTCGGTATCACTCAGGCCTCGCTCACAACAGAATCGTGGCTCTCGGCTGCATCATTCCAGGAAACCACGCGCGTGCTGGCCGATGCATCGGCAGCTGCCAAGATGGATAAGCTCCTGGGTCTGAAGGAAAACATCATCCTTGGTCAGCTCATTCCTGCCGGCACGGGTCTTCGTGCCTACCAGTCGATGCTTGTTGCTTCGGACGTTGGTAACATCTTCGGACCAGAGGCCATTATTCCTCAAGTTGAGCCGCAGGAGGAAATGCCTCGCAAGCCAGTCCGCCGCTCAGCCCGTCTGAGTCAGGACTGATCAAGCTTCACCAGCAGTTAAAGCAAGGGGCGATTCGGAAACGAGTCGCCCCTTTGTCATTTTGCGCAATGATCACGATGGTGTCAATGCTCCAGTGGACCCTTGTGGCAACAGTGATGTTGCTCGTTCCGACGCATGACGTGCGCGCCCAAAGGCCTTTGAGGCTTCCTGTAACCACCGGATTCTCTCAGGGCATCACTTCCGTTGCTGTCTCGGGAATAGCCCGTTGGCTGATCGACCAGAATACGGTCTATCGCGGCACGGATCAGAACCGCTACCAGCAGTGGCAGGCACTACCAGAGCTGTACCGCTGCGGAACTGCCTATCCTGTATCGGCAACAAACGACCAGATTGCCGTGGTTGCCAAGCGGCAAGGGCAAAGGGATACGTCATGGTGGATCTTTCGATCCAAGCCATCAGCGATGATCTGGTCAGACAGTTCGGCTATACCCGCATCGGGTCAGTTTCTGTGTAGCGCCGGGGGTATACTGCTTTTTAGCGCCAGCGAGCCCGATCGCCCCATGGTCATCGACGCATACGATTCGTCAGGACAGCTCATTCGATCGATTGAAATGGCCCGTGTACGCAACTGGCCGGCCACAAGGGTTCGTCAGTGTGGCGACTCGATCATTGCTGTTGATCTCGGTAGCGGCATGGCGATCTGCGAGGTGATCCGCTCCGGAGCAGGAAAGACTCCGATCGACTGGGTGACGGCCGAGCTTCCCGAAGTCATTTATGGCAAGGTTGGCGAGAGTGATGCCTTTGTCTACCAGACATCAAAGGGTACGTTCATAGATCATGCAGGCACGGTTCGCCCGATGCGTGTTCTCAGCGAAAGACTGCAGGATGTCAGTGTCAACGGAAGGTCTGCAGCCCGAATAGCGAACGGTGGGATCGAGTTTGCTCCCGATGTAACTCTGGAGAACGTCGAACGGTATCTGGTGAACGGTCTGCTTTTCTCCTCTACGCATAGAATCCTCTGGACTCGCAATGCGGATTGCCTGCTGTCGCGGCAGGACGGAACACTCTGGTACACCTTCAAGATCGTTGATGCTCCCGACTTCTCCTATGGCATCAATCAATCAACAGCGGGAAGCGTAAGTCGTGGGTCTCGCCTGATGCTATCGGGATCGAATGTCACGGTAGCTGGACACTTTCGAGTTCAAGGCCTCGGGGTGTCGGATGCAATGAGCACTATTGTGCCGGGAGCATCCACCTGTGACACCGTCGATGTACGATCTGCCAGCCCGGGTCATGAAGCCCTTCGCAGAGTTGGCAATGAGGTCTGGCTGACAACCTCGCAGGGAATCTTCTCGTATCCGGATATGCGCCGCGTGCAGCAGCGGCCAGGATATGGTGCCGTAAAATCCGGTGATTTCGTGTACATGCAGACCACTCGTGGGATCGAAGTACGAGGCCCGGCAGACTCGTTGTCGCGTGTTCTCATCTCCGGTGCGATCGGTGCCGGAATGACGGTTGTGAGCGATACGATCTTCGTGGTCAACATCCAGAGTGTACCGGGAAGTGAGCAGGACGCGAGAGTTTCGGTAGACGCGTACGACAGGGAGGGAAATCCATTCTTTCTCGACCTTACAGTTGTTGAGTCCGCACCGGCACGATTTGTCTCGTTGCGATCGGTGAATTATATCGACAACACGCTCATCATCAACCTTGGACGGTGGCTTATGGTGAGCCGCGATGCCGGCATCACATGGAATGAGGTCGATCCCGATATCGAGCTCCTTACGCCTATCGACGATGCCGGAGTCGAGGCCGCTGCGTGGGCCCGAGGCATGGACGGACGCACGGGTCCGGCCGTGATGGTAAGTCCCGAACGCTGGGTCATGCAGCCCACTGAACTGCCCACCGCCAGCCCCGTGATCGCCTGCGCTCACATGCCGGGCTGGTTCGTGTTCAGCACGACCGATGGCGTGTGGTCGCTGCCGCAGCTGATCAGCAGCGCCCCGGCAGGTAACCACCGGGACGAATCAGAGTTCTTTGAAACCACGCCGGATCAGCAGATGCTGGTGGATGTTCTAGGCCGTGTGTTTTCCCGTGAATCAGCACCGGCAGGTGCCTATTTTCATGTCGTTCGATACGGACAGCGATGGCTCGTCCGATCGATGATCTTTCTTCCCTGAGGGTTCCTGTGATGCTTCGCCCCCTGATTGCTGCCTTGTTCCTCTTCTCTGCTACCTGTCTGGCTGACACACTCTATGTGGCACCGAGTGCCTCCGCGGGTGGCGATGGTCAGTCGTGGTCCACGGCATACTCAGCACTCGGGGATGCTCTTGCCAAGTGGCAGTCGGGCGACGAGATATGGTGTGCTGCCGGTCAGTATCAGGTTCCTCAGGCCGGCTACCCGGTATCCAATGGAATGCGCATCTACGGAGGCTTTAAGGGCAACGAGACCCTACGTGAACAGCGTGACTGGTACCGCCAGCGTACTGTGCTGAACTCAGCTCTGGGGATGAGCATCTTTACGCTCACGGCATGCGACTCGATCACGAGAATCGACGGTTTCGTCCTGCAGGGTACTCGATCAGCTGCGGTGTTGGTCAATGGCGGGTCTCCTCGAATCTTCAACAACCACTTCCGAGCCTGTTCAACGACGACTGACGGAGCGGCCATCCGCATGAATGGCGGGGGACGCATACAGATCGAGTACTGTGTGTTTGAGGATTGTCGTGCAGATCGGTTCGGTGGTGCGGTGTATCTGAATTCAGACATCACCAGTGCGGCATGGAACCGCCAGTGGGGACCGTTCATCGGGCAGTGCTTCTTCGTGAACTGCAGCGCGCAACGAGGCGGCGGACTCTACATTGCTGATTGTCCCGGAACGACGCAGATCACCTCATCGGTGTTCGCCGGCAATAGTGCCGTGGATGCCGCGGGAGCCATCGGCTCGGAATCGTCGGATGTGTATCTCAACAACAGTACCTTTTCTCGTAACACCCTCACGGGTTCGACGGTCATCGGTGGAAAGTCGGCCGCAATGAGCGCCGGTGCCATTCAGAACTGCCTGATGTGGAATGAGGATGAGGACACCACATCGCACGTACTGCAGCTTGTGCCGCAGGGAGACACCTCGAAGCTGGTGGGACGTGCCAATGTGATCGAGCGCGACTTTGTCTATGGCTTCTGGCAGTTTGCTCCAGACTTTGTGAGCGTCGACGATGTGGACGGCGCCGATGACATCTATGGCACCGATGATGACGGACTGGTCCTTCTACCGGGATCGATCGGACGTGATGGCGGATATCTCGATACATACGTTAACCATCGTCAGCACGACATCCTCGGTAATCCCCGCCTTGTGGGCAGGAAGCTCGACGTTGGTGCCTATGAAGCGCAACGGGAGGACGGTCGATTGGGCTTCCGAGAAGCAATGGCTGAGATGCGAAAGGGTGGCCTGGTCTTTATGTACCGTCATGGCAAAACAGACTGGGATCAAAAAGACAAGGGGCCGGCGCCGGAATGCTTCCCTGGACGCAATCTCATTGCTGAAGGACGTGAGCAGTGTGACGAGATCGGCAAGGCCCAGCGGATGCTGGGAGTGCCACAGGGCGAAGCATTCTCATCACCCGTCTGCCGATGCTGGGAGACCTTCCAGATCATGCTCGGTCGGTACGAAAAGAAGGATCACTGGGCCAGTGGAGGAGCATCAGGTGCGTCCGCGCAGGCCAGGACGCGAGACCTTTGTTCGCCGGTCAGCAGTGGTAACCGATTCATCTCTACACATGATGCGGTATGTCAGTCGATATTCAACCCGAACGGTGGTGGGGAGATCATCACCACCGCGGAATACATGGAGGGTGATGCTCTGATCATCCGTCCACTCGGTGGAGCAGAGAACGAGGTCCTTGCGCAGTGGTGCTCCGAGACATGGACGCGTTATCACGTGCGATTTCCTGACGAGATCACCGATGTTCAACCGGAATTGTCGGCCGAAGGTAAGGTCACTGTTCGTCCAGTTCCGGCGCGCGATGTCGTGCGGCTAACATCGCCACGGCCGGCTCGGCTTGTGGTCGTCAATCTCCTTGGTGCGATTGTAGCCTCGGCTGACGTCGACTCAACGCTCTCGACGTCGATTGATGTCTCCTCGTGGCCGCCGGGAACCTACTTCGTGATAGGGGGCTCGCTGACCGCCAGCTTCAGCGTCCTGCACTGATCAAACGGTGCTCTTCGGCGATCAGCGTTACTCGGCACCGTACACACGAGCTTTTGCGTCATCAAAAGCCCCCTCCCAGCGTGCGATCACGACGGTAGCAAGGCAGTTTCCGAGAAGATTAACGCTCGTGCGTGCCATGTCCATAAACTCGTCCACACCGAAGATCATGGCCACGGCGATCGGACCATAATGACGGAGATCTTCAGGCAGGAAGGTTGACAGTGTTGCCAGCAGGATAACCAGTGAAGCACGCGGAACGGCGGCAACGCCCTTGGAGGTGATCATCAGTGCCAGCATCATGGTGAGTTGCTGGCCAATGTCGAAAGTAAACCCCGGTACGGTTGAGGATACTGCCTGCATCACAAAGACGCTGGCCATGGAGAGATACAGCGTCGTCCCGTCAAGGTTGAACGTATACCCGGCGGGCATGACGAACCCCACGATGTGCTTGGGCACTCCGAACTGCACCATTCTCTCCATAGCCATAGGCAGAGCGCTTTCGCTGCTCGTAGTGACGAATGCCAGCGTAAACGGTTCGCGTACGGCCTTGAGAAAGGGGCGCAGCGGAATGCGTGCGATCATCATCACAGCGCCGAAGACCACTCCGACGAACAGGATAAGGGCGATGTATAACGAGCCAATGAGCAATCCGAGCGACTTGAGGATTTCCAGCCCCTGGTGACCGATCGTTGCTGCCATGGCAGCACCGATGCCGATTGGAGCAAATCGCATGATGATGTTGGTGAATGCGAACATTGTCTGCGCCAAGGATTCGCACCAGGCAACGATGGGCTTTGCATGGTCTCCGATGCGACGCAGCGCCAGAGCAAAGATCACCGAGAAGGTAACGATCTGCAGCACGTCGCCCTTTGCCATGGACTCGATAATGCTGGTCGGGAAAATGTGGACGACGGTCTCAATGAGCGTCTTGGGGTGATTCGTTGCCACGCTTCCGAGAGTACCGGGATCGCCAACAAGGGTCACGCCGGATCCCGGCTGGGATAGATTCACAACGGCAAGACCGATGAAGAGGGCGATCGTGGTGACGATCTCGAAGTATATCAGCGACTTCAGGCCCAGACGTCCAACACTACCCCCGTGCCCGCCCCCTGCAATACCCGTAACGACGGTTGCGAACACAAGAGGAGCGATGATGACCTTGATCAAATGCAGGAAGATGTCACGCAGCCATCCGACCTGTGTGCCGAATTCCGGTGCTGCATATCCTATGGCGATTCCCAGGGCGACACCGAGGAGAATCTGCTTCGTCAGTGTGAACTTCATGCAAAGAAGTTACGAAGTCACGCTCACCCGTGGCATGGCACGATGATGATCTACTTCTTGATCAACGCCGTCGATGTAACGGCAGAGCCGGAGGAGATCTCCAGTCGGTAGGTGCCGGCCGCAAGTGCGTGTGTATCGATGACCATGCTGCTTAGTCCGTGCTCGATCGCCTGCATGCTCTGCCAAACGAGGGCTCCTGTAACATCCCTGATCGTAAGAACTACGGGTAGGGGGCGATCGACGATGTATGACACAGAGAATGCATCGTGGGCCGGATTCGGGCCGCAGCCGAGGATGATGATCGGCGATGAAACACGTTGCTGTTCATCGACGGACGTCACAGCTGGCGGATCCGGCGGTGCTGGCACGTCCTGAACGGCCTTCGAAACAGCTGGCTGTTTGCTGAGTGATAGAAGATTGGTCCCGGTGAGACTGTAATAGCCACGTTCCCAACGCTGAGCTGTAGGACGCTCAGTGAGACTCTTGATGAAGTACCAGTCGGACTGCACAGAATCGGGGAAGAAGGAAACGAGCATATATCCGTGATCGGTGATGTTATTCCACCGCAGATGACCGTTGCGCTGAGTGAGCGTTGTGTCCACTGTCTTCAGTAGCTGAGACTGAATCACACTTAGTCCGGCCACCGTTGAGAAGTTCTCGTCGAAGTTCGCAGATGAGACGCTTGGAGTGATAAACTCAACGCCAACAGGTTTAACCTTCTCGTCGATCTCCACCGGAATCTCCATGGCAAAGGTCGAATGGAAGTCACCGGTCACCACCACTACGTTCTCAACAGCACTGGAGCGAATAAACGTACTCAGGGCCCGGCGTTGTGCCGGATAGTTGCTCCATACGTCGCCGTAGAAAGCGAGCTCGAAGATCGACTGGAACGTTGGAACCTGTGGGCGCAGGAGTGCGGCAAACAAGGGGCCGACAGAGTTGAAAAGGTAGGTCGTATCGATAGGTGTGACATTCAGCGGCGCGTAGATCACCTGGTTGCCGATCAGCTTCCATCGTGCAGGGCTTGAGGAGAGGTTCCCCGTGAGCCACTCGTACTGGGTGGCAGACATGATCTTGCGGTTCGGTTTGTTGAGAGAATCCTTGGCATTGTTCGAGGCCGATGGTCCAACCTCCTCGATCTGCTTGTCACGTCCTTCCAGCCGTGTATCGATCATTGAGACATCCACCAGGTCGCCAATAACAAAGCGCCGGTACAACACTCCGCTCGTGGATTCACGCGTTGGCATCCACTCGTAGCAGGCCTGACGTGACACTGCCTTTCTGACGTTCCAGTCACCTTCTTCGGGCTGGTGATTCTGAGCCCCGTCCGTGTATGCATCGTTGGCCGACTCATGGTCATCCCAGACGTGGATCATGGGGTGCTGCTGATGCATCCGTCGCAGATCAGCGTCGAGTCGGTATTGACTATACCTTGTGCGATAATCAGTGAGCTTCACGAGTTCGGCGTCAGGGTCATGCCGGCGTCCCAGCCGCGCTCCTATCTGGCCCCCGAACGACGCTGTATCGGCATCATACTCGTAGATGTAGTCACCGAGATGCAGAACCGCGTCGAGGTCGTTACGGTCGGCGATGAAACCATATGGTGTGAAATATCCGGCTGGATAGTTCGAACACGACACCACGGCAAGCTTTGCATGGTCGACCTTTCCGGTTGGAAGTGTGCGCGTACGGCCAGTCAGCGAAGCGCGGCCGTAGGCGATGAAGCCATAGTAATAGACGGTTGCCGGGCTCAGGCCATCAACATCTATCTTCACGGTGTAGTCGCTTGACGATCGGGCCGCAGCCATGCCATCACGAATGACGTTTGTCAATGTCGGATCGGTGGCCACCAGCCAGCGTACATCGATACTCTCCTCACCGTTTTGAGGGCTGACGCGAGTCCAGATGATCACGCGGTCTGAGAGCGGATCGCCACTGGCCACACCGTGGTAAAAGGGGCGCAGCCGATCCTCAACCTGTGTCACGTCAGAACGCTTACTAACGCGTGGCTCGTGGCCGGCGCGGCGCACACCGAACATATCGTTGCGCATGTCCTGAGAAGGCAGCGATACGGCGGCTGCGACGATCATCAACACGAAAAGGCGTAGGGTATTCATGGCAGTCTCCATTTTCCGAATAACGGAACGCAATCTAGGGACCGATTGTTTCTTGGGCGTTGACCTATGTCAATGATCAAGAAACATCAACTCGCCACCAAGATCTGCGTTTCCTGTCAGCGCCCCTTCACCTGGCGCAAGAAGTGGGAGCGTGTCTGGGATGAGGTCAAATACTGCTCTGACGCCTGTCGACGTCGGAAGGGGGCTTCGCATGGCTCATGAGTTTCATGTCGGACGTGCGCAGCGTCTGACCGATAATCCACCTCTGGTTGCGGCCTGTCGGCTGGCGGAGTACCTGCTGCCGGTGTACGACTGGGACCCAACGGTGCCGATCGGTCCACATCGTGCAGCATTCCTGCTAGCTTCCCTTGCCTCGCTCCAGCGTGATCTTCGCGCTCGCGGCTCTGACCTGCTCTTTCGTATGCAGCCCCCTGACAAGCAGGTGCAGCACCTCTACCGTCAGGCCGAGACGCTCTACAACGTTGATGATCTGCCGATGCCGCTTGAACGTCTGCCGGGCGTGTTCACATCATTCCGGCGCGATCTCGAAAAGTCGGCAACGCAGTGGAGAGCCCCTTTGCCCGCTCCGCCAAAGCTTCCGGCGCTGCCGCCAGGAGTGTCATGTCCGGACGTGCCCACTCCCGGGGAGCTGGGGATCGAGACCCTCGAGGCAGATGATCGTAGCGCTTTCCCGTTCCACCGGCCGGAGTTCGCTCCGAGCGAGACAGCCGCGCAAACCCACCTTCGACAGTATCTCGAAACCCGACGAGTTGATTCCTACAAGGCAACACGTAACGGGCTGATCGGCACGGAGTTCTCGAGTAAGTTCTCGCCCTGGCTGTCACTGGGCATCATCTCGGCGCGTACCATTGCCGAGGCTGTTCGTGAGTATGAACGTGAGCACGGTTCAAACGACGGTACGTACTGGTTATGGTTCGAACTTGTCTGGCGCGACTTCTTTGCGTTCCGTGCAATGACCGAAGTGTCTGCTGCACAGACTAAAGAGCCCCGAAATGCTAACGCCCCTTTTCGCGTTTGGTGTCAGGGGGCTACCGGCTGCCGATTTGTTGACGCGGCGATGATCGAGCTTGCCCGTACCGGATGGATGAGCAACCGGATGCGGCAGATCGCTGCCAGTTATCTGATTCACGAACTGCGCTGTCCATGGCAGTGGGGAGAGTGGTGGTTTGCCACGCATCTGGTCGACTATGACCCGGCCTCCAACGAAGGTAACTGGCGGTACATTGCCGGGCAGGGGGCTGATCCACGGGGAGGACGCCGGTTCAGCATCGAACACCAGCAACAGTCGTATGACCCGCAGCATACCTACTCCAGATACTGGCTTGGGCAGTAACCATGAAGCAGGTGCGTCTCATTCTTGGTGATCAGCTCAACGAAAACCATTCGTGGTTTTCAAGCGTCGACCCGTCGGTTGTGTATGTGATGATGGAGGTGCGCAGCGAAACGGACTATGTGCGCCATCACGCGCAAAAGGTCATTGCGATCTTCGCCGCCATGCGGCGGTTTGCTGGCGCGCTTCGAAGCAAGGGCCACACGGTTGAGTACGTCAAGATCTCGGATCCACTGAACCGACATGATCTTGTCGGCAATATTCAACGCTTTGTGGAACACTACCACGCCACTTCGTTTGCGTATCAGGAGCCGGACGAGTATCGGGTTGATCAGGTCCTGTCGTCTGCCTCCCGGGTCGTTGGTGTTGAGTGCCGATGCGTATCGAGTGAGCACTTCCTGACTGAACGGAATCAAACGGCCGAGTTCTTCGGATCGAGCAAGCGCTGGCTCATGGAGCGCTTCTACCGCATGATGCGTCAGCGCCATCGTATCCTGCTGACCGAGGACGCAGAGCCCCTTGGTGGCGAATGGAACTTCGACGTTGAGAATCGTGGCACGTGGAAAGGGGCTCCTGCCGAGCCCGAGGATCGGCGTCCACATCACGACCACACGGCCCTCTGGCAGGAGATCGTTGATGCTGGAGTTGAAACGATGGGGGAGCCCCATGCCGATGACATCCGATGGCCCATCGACCGACGGGAGGCCCTGCAGCAGCTTGATGATTTTCTCGTCACGGGTCTGCGGCACTTTGGAACGTATCAGGATGCCATGCATCACGATGCGCGCCGACTGTTCCACTCCTTGCTTTCGTTTGCGCTGAACGTCAAGATGATCACTCCGCTGGAGGTCATTCGAAGGGTCGAACAGGAGTATCATCGCGGAGGTATTGAGATCAATCACGTCGAGGGCTTCATCCGTCAGATCCTCGGATGGCGAGAGTATGTGCGCGGAGTGTACTGGGCCCGCATGCCCGGATACGTGGAGCAAAATTTCTTCTCTCACGCCGAGCCCCTTCCTGACTGGTTTTGGACCGGGAAGACCGACATGCGATGTCTGTCATTGGCCATCGGGCAGTCGCTCGATATGGCCTATGCGCATCACATCCAGCGGCTGATGATCATCGGTAACTATGCGTTGCTGGCAGGGCTTGATCCCAAGGCCGTGCACGAATGGTATCTCGGTATCTACATCGACGCATTTGAATGGGTAGAGCTGCCGAATACACTGGGCATGAGTCAGTATGCCGACGGTGGATTCCTGGCCACGAAACCATATGTGTCCAGTGCTGCGTACATCAACCGCATGAGTGACTCCTGTAAGGGGTGCGCCTTTGATGCAAAGAAGAAGACCGGTCCGGGCGCATGCCCGTTCAATGCCATGTACTGGGACTTCTTCCGTCGGAATCAGAACGTGCTGCGAAGCAATCCCCGACTCGGCATCGTGTACCGTCAGTTGGACCGCACGGCGTAACTTGCCCTGTGACGTCGATTACTATTCCTGCGCTGACCGGACTGCGGGCATTTGCCGCCGCTATCGTCTTTTTCGGTCACATCCTAACCCCACATTACGATGTCGTGCCGGGACTCCTCCAGTACGGCTGGGCCGGCGTCAACATCTTCTTTGCTTTATCCGGTTACCTGTTCCAGCACCTCTATTCGGAGACGCTCATCCAGGGCACATTCTCCTGGTGGGAGTACATCAAGCGACGGCTGATCCGCATCTATCCGATCACGTCCCTCGTTGTGGTGCTCTCTGCGATCTCGGCTTGGGACCGAATCACCATGACCGACATCGGATTGCATCTGACGTTGCTGCATGGCTGGCACCCCAAGTATCGGCTGTCGCTGAACGCGCCGATGTGGACGTTGACGCTAGAGGAAAGTTACTATCTCATGGCTCCGGTCATGATCTATTACCTGCGCAAGTTCTCTGATAACCTTCGAACGCGCTTCGAATCTAGCTCGACCGGGCTATTGCTGGCCAAGACCTGCCTCATAGCGTTCCTCGTCTGGTGTCTAAGTTTTGCCCTGGGCAGGGGGCTGGCAACCTACTACCAGGACATTGTGCACCTGCTGTTTGACGTTTGGGACGCAGATGTTCTCTCGGGCACCATTTGGGGACGTCTCTCTGACTTTGTGGCGGGGATGCTTGCCGCCGCAGTAATGCGCAATCATGGTCATCGCATCAAGGGGCGCGGTGATGCACTCGTGGTTCTCGGTGTCATGATCTTTTTTTTCTGTGCTGCATTTATCCAATCTAACGGCGGCGCTACCAGCGTCGGAAACCATAAGCTTGGCTCGATCGCCATTAACGGACTAGCCGGTTCAGCAGCTGTTATCATCGCCGGACTTCATGCCGGGGGCTGGTTTTCGCGCCTCCTGTCAACCCGTGTGGCTGTTGTGCTGGGGGAGTGCTCATTTGCGCTCTACCTCATCCAGTTCATGCCGGTGGGCCCCTTCCCAAAGATCAGCATGGCCCTTCAGGGCGGATTGGAGGCCTCAGGATTGCACTTCTTGCTGGCGGCTCTGACCAGTTACCTCATTATGAACGTTGCCGCCTTGCTCCTGCACAGACTCTACGAGCGTCCGCTCGGCATTGCCATGCGGCGGAAGTGGCTCAAAAGAGGGGCATAAAAAAAGACCGCACGAAGTGCGGTCTTTGCGGCGTTAAGTTTTTGGCGGACCCGTAGGGATTCGAACCCCAAACCTTCTGATCCGTAGTCAGATGCTCTATCCAGTTGAGCTACGGGTCCGTAGACTTGACGGCTTACGCCATCATCTTCTTCACTGCCTTCGTCAGGCGGCTCTTCTTGTTCGCCGCGTTGTTCTTCTTGATGATGCCACGGGCGGCAACGCGATCCAGGATGCTGAACGCGGCGCGAAGTGCTTCCTGTGCGGCGTCCACTGTTGTTGCAGTGCGAACGGCCTTGATGGCCTCGCGCATGACCTTCTTATTTCCGCGGTTGTAGATCTTGCGCTTTTTCGATTGACGAATGCGCTTGATCGCTGACTTGTGATGTGCCATGTGTGTGGCGCCTGAGGATTCGTGAAAACTTTTGGGCCGCAAAGATAGGCAAGAAAACAGAATCCGCAAACGTATCCGTAGGTATGGAATAGCTAGTTTTGCTTTGATGACCCTGTTAGAACAACTAACCACTCTCACAACCGAAGAGATCAACCCCGGAACCCTGGATATTGACCGGGCTGACGCTCGCGGCATTGTAGGGATGCTTCATGCCGAGGATATGGCCATTTGCGGTGCGATCGCCACCGAATTGGATCATGTTGCCGAGGCCGTTGAGATGGTCGCCGGTGCGCTGGGCCGCGGGGGGCGGCTGATCTACGTTGGAGCTGGCACCAGCGGCCGTTTAGGCATACTTGACGCTTCGGAGATGCCCCCTACCTATGGAACCGACCCGGCCTTGGTCCGGGGAATCATAGCTGGAGGCCAGGCGGCGGTGTTTCGTTCTGTTGAGGGGGCGGAGGATTCGTCGGACGCAGGAGCGCGAGCACTTGATGAGGTTGAGGTTGGAGAACTCGATGTGATCTGTGGGATCTCGGCAAGCGGGCGTACGCCGTTTGTGACGGGAGCGCTTGAGCACGGATTTGGTAAGGGAGCGAAGACCATCTTTCTGACCACAAATCCACGTCATGTAGTGCGGCCGTATGTCCCGAATGTTCACGTGCTCATCTGTCCGGTCGTCGGCCCCGAGCCCATCGCGGGGTCGACCCGCATGAAATCGGGCACAGCTCAGAAGATGGTCTTGAACATGATCACCACCGCAGCAATGGTCCGCCTCGGGAAGACCTATGGCAATGTGATGGTCGACCTGCAGCTAACCAATGAGAAGCTGCGCGTTCGGGCCAGCCGCATCATCATGTCGATATGTGGTCTGGGCCAAGAGCAGGCGGCTCAGCTCATCGAATCCGCCGGCGGACATGTAAAGACAGCGCTTGTGATGCATGCGCATTCCTGTTCACGAGAAGAAGCCGTTGAACGTCTGCACGCGGCCAACGGAATTGTAAGAATTGCAATGGAGAATACCTGATGACATTGAATGACCTTGTGGCCCTCGCCGCCGAGAAGGGGCTCACATTCGACCAGTTCATGATACGTGCAGAGCAGAGGATGAACGCCAACAGTCCCGACGACAATTTTGCCGCCGGACGTCCTCTGAATTATTCGCGCATGACGCGGCATATGAAGACCTACGAGCCAAGCGATGTCATTCGTAATGTCATGTCCGACATTCAGCAGCCGCAGGTGTGGGTAACCATTACGGAAGACTGGTGTGGTGACTCAGCGCAGACGTTGCCTGTGCTGGCCGCGATCGCCGAGTTGAGTCCGAATGTTTCGCTGCGCATCATAGATCGGGACACCTACCCCGAGGCGATAGAAATGTACCTGACCAATGGGGCACGCTCGATACCGATCGTTGTCGCAACGCAGGCTGGAGATAACGGCGTGATTGAGGAGTTGTGGGTATGGGGGCCTCGTCCGGATGCTGCTAAGCCCCTTGTCACGACATGGAAAAACGAGCACGAAACCAACACCGACTGGTATCCGCTTCTGCACACGTGGTATGCCCAGAACGCCCACCAGCATGTTGAATCTGACATATTAGGGCGGATCAATGCGCTCGTTCAGAGGTAACGATGGAGCTTCTTGCAGGTCTCATCGACTTCATTCTGCATATCGATGCACACTTGGTCGCCATCACCTCGAGCTACGGTGTATGGGCCTACGTGATTCTGTTTTTGATCGTGTTTGCTGAGACGGGGCTGGTGGTCACGCCATTTCTGCCGGGTGATTCTCTTCTGTTTGCTGCTGGTGCAATATGCGCGCTCGGTACCATGGACGTGAACCTGCTGGGACTGTTGCTGATCGTCGCCGCCATCCTTGGCGACGGGGTCAACTACGCCATAGGAGCTCGTGTTGGCCCGAAGGTGTTCAATCGACCATCGTCCAGGCTGCTGAACGTGGAGCATCTGCGGCGCGCAAATGCGTTTTACGAAAAGCACGGCGGTAAGACCATAGTTCTGGCCAGGTTCATGCCGATCGTACGAACATTTGCTCCGTTTGTCGCGGGAATCGGAAGGATGTCTTACCGACAGTTTCTCGTCTACAACGTCGTCGGTGCGGTCGTTTGGGTGGTGTCGTTTCTGGCCCTGGGTTACTTCTTTGGGAACCAGCCAGTCGTGAAAAAGAATTTCACCATGGTGATAGCGGCGATCATAGTCATCAGTGTTGTCCCGGCCGTTGTGGAGATGATGCGAGCACGAAAGGAATTGTAACTTGAACAAGCGCTTGGATGGCGAAACTGGCAGACGCACGAGACTTAAAATCTCGTGTCCCGTAAGGGACGTGCGGGTTCAAGCCCCGCTCCAAGCACATTTAAAAACTGCTGATCCGGAGAGGCTTGCCTGATGCGCACCCTGTTGTCCGTCTGTGGGGTAGTTCTGCTCCTCACCATCAATGCTGCGTCGCAGCAGCGCCCGCTGTTCGAACGTCTGATGCCCGAGAGTACCGGCATTGACTTTCGGCAGCGCCATTCGAGGATCATCCTGTCAAAAGACTCGCTGTCGAAGATCAACTCCATGGTTCCAGGTGCCGGAGTTGCCATTGGCGACTTCACCGGCGACGGACGTCCGGATATCGTGTTCTCGGCATTCTCCGGCTGTGGGTTCTACCGCAACGACGGCGAGTTTCGCTTTACGGACGTGACGGCTCAGACCGGTATTCCGGTGGACTCAACATTCTTTGCCACGGGGGTCAATCTCGTCGATATAGACGCCGACGGTGATCTTGATCTCTTTGTCGCTCGCTGGCAGAACACCTGCAGGCTGCTTATCAATGACGGCAAGGGTCGATTCACCGAGCAGGCGGCGACATATGGTCTGGACTACAAAGACGAGACCGTCAACAGTGTCTTCTTTGATTACAACGGAGATGGCCTTTTAGACTGCTATCTGGTGACGTACTCCAATTGGTACTCCATGCGAACGGCTCCCAGGCCCCCTGACTCGGTTGAGCAGGCAGAATCGGTGCGACGTCAGCGTGAAGGAACGGCCATACCGCGGTTCGAAGCCTCCTCCGGACGCCTCCTCGACGATCAATCCCAACGCCTTCGAGACTTGCCAGCCAGTGAAGTCCGCCACCAGGGTCACACCGATAAACTGTATCGGAACCTTGGAAATGGCCGATTCGAAGATGCATCCTATTCTGCCTGGATCGGCGATCGCGGAATGGGGCTCAGCGCAACGGTAGCTGATATCAATCTTGACGGCTGGCCGGACATCTACGTGGCGAACGACTTTAATTCGACGGATCTGATTTACCTGAATAACGGTGACGGCAGCTTTGCTGAGAGCATGAAGAAGGTAACAC
>CANHFG010000009.1 GCA_947459875.1 Ignavibacteria bacterium | reverse complement strand
TTTGACAGTTCTGCCGAGCCCCTTCGCAGCGCATTTGCCGACGTTGACGAGCTTCTCTACAGGCAGGCCCGCTACGATCACGAGGAGCTCCTGTCTACTATTGACGCCGCGGTCAAGACCCGACTCAATTTTCTCTGCCGGCCGCGTACCACACTTAAGTGGTTTGTTTTCCGGGGTGAGCCCACAAAGCCGCTCTACGAGATCCTGCTGAGGCTCGATTATCTGACAGACCACGCATATCTGCTCCAGGGCATACGTCAGTGGGCAATGAGTCGAGGTTCGGAATCATCAGCCAACGAGATCCTCAGTGTGGTGGAGTTTGAACGGATCATTGAGCGCATTGACAACGAGGCGATCCTTGATCTTTCGCAGGAAGAGTTTGTGCGTCTGCTCGACGGCGTCTATGCATTCTTTGCCGAGGCCGATCCAGAGCTTCCGCCGGAAAGTGTCCCGACAGAGGCCGTCATCATCTTTCTCGATGATAAGGGGGCAATCCCGCTCTCACAGGCACTCGAACGCATGCTCTACCGCGAGGAGCTTCGCACGCTTACCAGGGCGAAGCTGATCGACGTCATCGACAACGTCATTGCCTCCATTGATGCGCAGCCACCGAGCCCCCTGCAGGAATTAACGTCGGACTCTGCATCAGATGCCTCAGCCGAGTCAACCGACCCGGTGGTGCCTGCACCCACGGCAGAGGATATGCAGCGTCTGCGTGTGCGTGTGTTTGAGACATCTCTCGACTCGGACCAGCGTGGCAAGATCCTTCGTAAGCTCTTCCGTTCTGATTCCGAAGAATATACTTCGGTCGTGCGCCGGCTGCTTGGATGCGCAGAATGGAAAGAGGCAGCCGGCATGCTTGATCGATACTATGCCAAGAATGGCATAGACCCAGACACGTCGACTGCAATGGAGTTCGCTCAGGCGCTCCACAGGAGTTTTGCATGAATTTTATTGATACCGCCACCATCTACGTTAAAGCCGGAGATGGAGGGGCGGGACACATCTCGTTTCGACGGGAGAAGTATGTTCCCAAGGGCGGTCCTGACGGAGGAAATGGGGGGGCCGGCGGCTCGGTCATCATCGAGGCTGATCAGCACCTCGGAACACTGCTGGACTTTACGTACAAGCGTAAGTATGCGGCGCAAGACGGAAACAGAGGTGGCAAGAGTAACTGTACCGGCAGGAGTGGCGACGATATCGTCATTCGGGTTCCGGTAGGCACCGTGGTGCGCCAGCGTGAGACCGGAGAGATACTCGCCGATATGACGACCCATGGTCAACGCACCATCGTGGCGCGGGGTGGAATGGGTGGGCGAGGTAACTCGGAGTTTGTCACTTCCGTCAATCAGGCCCCGCGGCAGGCCGATCCCGGAACGCCAGGCGAGGAAGGCTACCTTGAATTCGAGCTCAAGCTTCTTGCCGACGTTGGACTTGTTGGCTTTCCCAACGCCGGTAAGTCCACTCTTATTTCCCGGATCTCGGCTGCCAAGCCCAAGATCGCCGATTACCCGTTTACCACACTAGTGCCCAACCTTGGAGTGGTGCGTGCCGGCGAAGGGCGCAGCTTTACAGTTGCCGACATCCCCGGTCTTATCGAAGGAGCGTCTGAGGGCAAGGGGCTTGGGATTCAGTTTCTGCGGCACATTGAGCGCACGGCTGTTCTACTGTTCCTCGTCGATGTTCAGTCGGCTGACCCCGAGGCGGATCTGCAGGTTCTGCGCGCAGAGCTCGGCTCATATTCGCCACAACTCCTTGATAAACCGTGGCTTGTGTGCCTCTCCAAGGCAGATGTGCTTACTCCTGACGAGCTTGTGGATGTCGCAAAGAGCCCCTTTATGGCCTCCAGCAATGCAAGGATCATTTCCGCGGTGGCAGGAAACGGCTTACCGGAGCTGACAGAGGTTTTGTGGGAGTATGTCCGCGCGCATCGGCAAGCAGCGATAGGGGGCGAAACTGGCACGGGACTTGATTGGTGATTCTCCGCGGAAAGCCGTTTTTGCTTCTTGAGCAGTCTTGGCTGCGTCATTCACTCGCGTGTCAGGTCTCGATAAAGTCGAGAGCAACCACGGATTTGTTTGGCGGAACCAGCTTGCGGTGATATTTTCGCAGACGGGGCTGGGCGCAGGTGCGTCCTGCTTCGCGTTTGTGGTATGCAAAGGTCCGTGCTTAATGCGGCTTTGTCTACCGCTCTTGAGTCAGGTCAATGAAAAGAATGAAATACAATAACTCAACGTTTCACTTGGAGGATCGTATGAATCGATTCGATTCCGCGTTCTCGTCTTCACAACGGAATCCGGCGCCATGGCTCCGCACCGTGTTGTTGGCGGTTCTGTTCACTGTTGGCATGGTTGCGACCATGTCGGCGCAGGTTGCGGTAAGCATCACCCGCGCTTCACCAGCCGGTAACCTCAACCAGGCATGCGAAGGCCAGCAGGTCGTGTACAGCACGCCGAACGTTGGTGGCCTGCCAGACGTCACGTATACGTGGACGGTGGTTGGTGGCTTTGTCACGGCAGGAGCCGGTACGCCTTCCGTCACTGTACAGTGGCAGAATACGGGCAACCAGACGCTGACGGTTACGCGCAGCTTCTTCGGAACCGTTACCGCGGCTACGATCAACGTTGCTGTTAGCCGCACACCGACTCCAGCAATCGCTGGTCCAAATGTTGTCTGCATCAACGCAGAGCGCACGTATTCGACGCTCGCAGTGGCAGGTAGCAACTACACGTGGAATGTTAACCCGGCCAACATGTGCGCCGTCATTGGCGGTGTGCCACTCGGCGTCGCTTCCGGATCAAATCAGCTGAATGTTCGTTGGATCACGACTGGCACAGCTTCGGTATCCGTGACGGAAACAGCCATCGGTGGCGTTTGCTCGGCTACGGCCACAGCCACGGTGATCGTCAACCCGGTGCCGGCTCCAAGTCCTCAGTCAACGACAGGTTTCGGTAATCCGACAACACGTCGCCCTGGTATTGCGGCTCTCGGAACAACACATACGTACTCCGTCGCAGCTACTCCGGGCAATGTGTTCCAGTGGAACATCACGGGTGGTACGATCACAGGTGGTTCTGCAAGCAGCCCGTCGATCACGGTAACGTGGACGACTGTTGGATCGGGCACGATCCGCTGCCGTGAGACTGTTCCTGGCTCAGACTGCAGCACGGAACGCCTCGACACGGTTTTGGTTCGTCCAAACCCTGCTCCGCTCATCACTGGTCTGGTTCAGCCTTGCGGTAACACAACGCAAACGTACAGCGTCCAGAATCCAGTCGCTGGTAACTCCTACAACTGGAGTCTTGGACCGGGTGGAACGATTCTCTCAGGTCAAGGCACGGGATCAATCCTTGTTCTTTGGCTTCCGACGACATGGCCAAATGTGACCAGCACTTCTGTAAGTGTCGCGGAATCAATTACTGACGCTCTCCCAATTGGCGGTGCCGGCACAACGATCACAGCGATCACGTCGGTTGCTATCAAGCCTATTCCTCCAGTGACGACGATCACTGGTAACACAGTCATCTGCGCTACCAGCCGCACTACTACACCTGCCACGGTTAACACAGCCACGTACACATGTTCCGTGCCTGCTAACACCGGAACGGGCTTCACGGGCTCAGGCACAGTAACTCCTAACTGGACGGTTACGGGCGGCACGATCGTTTCGGGTCAGGGTAGCCCGACGATCACGGTTGAATGGAATAACTCTACGTCTGCCCCTGTTGTCGGCACGGTTAGCTGCGCTCACATTTCAACGTTCAGCTGCGGCTCCGTCGGTCAGCTGAACGTTACGGTCAACCCTCTTGTTACTCCAACGGTTACCGGTCCTACGGCCATCTGCGCCACGACTTCAGCTGACTATCTCGTTGTAGCGAACACGGGCCGCACGTACACGTGGGTAGTTTCACCAAACGGAATCATCACGTCAGGCCAAAACACCAACCGAATCCGCGTTCGTTGGAATGGTGTCGGTGCTGGTACGGTTTCTTGCACGGAGACCAACACGACGTTCAACTGCCCTGTAACGAACACCCTCGCTGTTACGGTCAACACTCTGCCAACGGCAGCTCTCAGCGTTTCGGGTCGTACGGCCTTCTGTGAAGGCGGAGACGTAACGATCTGTGCTCCGATCGGCTTTGATCGCTACGTTTGGAACACTGGTGAAACAGCTCGCTGTATCGTGGCTCGCGTGAGCGGCCCGTACTGGTGTCTGGTCACAAACTCAAACGGCTGTACCAATTCTTCCGACACGATTCGTCTTAATGTCACAGCAGCTCCAGGACCAGTTGTCGCTATCAACGGCCCAACTAATTTCTGCGAAGGTGGAAGCGTTGTCCTGACAGCACCAGCAGGATTCTCCTCATACATGTGGATGAGCGACGATCCAACATATCGTGCTACAACACCATCGATCACGGTGACAAAGGGCGGTCTGTATCGCGTCCGTGTTGTCGATGCTACAACTGGTTGCGCCGGTACATCGGCTGAAACAGAAGTCCTCGTCAGCCCAACACCAAAGCCAACACTGTCCGTGACTGGCAACGCGAACTTCTGCGCTGGTGACAGCGTGATTGTGACAGCTCCTTCGGGCTTCCTGTCATATGCTTGGGTGTCGCAATCCGGCAACTCGTATGGCACGGGCAATCGCATCGTGATCAAGACGACCGACACCGTTCGCTGTATCGTCGTCGACGTAAACGGATGCACGGGCACATCGGATCCTGTCGGAGTGAAGACTCCACCACTTGTCAAGCCAGTTGTTATCAGCAGCGGCCCAACGACGTTCTGTACTGGCAGCTCGGTGAAGCTGATGGCCGAAGACGGCTTCAACACCTATCTCTGGTCGAACGGCTCAACGGCCCGTGAAATCACGATCACCGAATCTGGTTCATACTTCGTGACGGTGCTCGACAAGGCCACACAGTGCCCTGTCACATCAGCGATGATCACGATTGCCGTGAATGAGCCACCAGTCAAGCCGATCGTCACGCGCGTTGGCGATGTTCTGACAGCAACGTCTTCTTCTGACGTCGAAGCATGGGCCTGGAACGTCGATGGAGAGCGCATCCAGAACGTTGTATCAAGCTCTTACACTGTTACCAAGCCAGGCATGTACACTGCAACAGCAATCCGCAAGGGTTGTGAAGCGACTTCCGAGAAGTTCGAAATCGTCTTCACGGGTGTCAATGATGACGTGGTTGCCGGTGCTCAGAACTTCACGGTTTATCCAAACCCAACGAACGGTCGCGTAAGCATCATGACGGGTCTGGCTCTTGCCGGTGACGTCAGCATCTCGATCACGAACGCGGTCGGTGTCGCGGTGATGTCCGTGAACGAAGTCGCCTCAGGTTCTGGATTCACCTCGAGCTTTGACATGACGTCACTGCCAGCCGGTCTCTACAATGTCGTAATCACGAACGGTAGCGAGCGCTGGGTTGTCAGCCTGATCCGTCAGTAAGACGTCATAACGTACGACTCTACGCAGCGGGGATGCACATCGTGCATCCCCGCTGTTCTTTTTATGGGCATCATTGGAGCGGCGCTCAGTACATTTGGTGACATGAAAGTTTGAGTCTTTCCGTCGTAGCCATGCAACGAACTATTGACTCTGCCACGAACAACTCGATGAAGACAGCCCAATCAACTCTGCTCTTCTTCTTTGCGCTCACTGTTTCTTCAATAGCGCAGTGGCGGGAGGTATCCTTACCTGCCCCCTACAACGAAGGCTATTACCTGGATGTCTTCTTTCTGCCCGCAAATCCGAGTCTCGGGTGGGTATGCTCGATGCAAGGGCATGTGATTCGCACGATTGATGGTGGTCGCTCATGGCGCGGTACGATGATCCGCGGAGCCAATCTCGAGTACATTCAGTTTCTCAATCCTCGCGTAGGATATGCCTCTGGCCCGAGTGGATTGTATCGAAGTACAGATGGAGGTATATCGTGGAGCGACATTACGCCGCAGTTGGAAGCACCAGAAAAAGCGTGGGGTAGTTACTGGATCAATGAGCAGGAAGGTCTGTATTTCGTTGGCGGCTGTGCGTCTGGACTGCAGTACTACTATCGCACGACAGATGCAGGTCAGTCATGGTCTTTCACAACAACGAATGAGCCAGGTAGCGGGCTGTCGGACGGTTTGATCTATCCGGACGGTCGAGGGTATGCTGTGAGTAGTGGCGTGCTGTGGGGGACCAATGATAGTGGGCGCAACTGGTTTCGCATCAACAGTACAGGCTCAAAGAGATGGACGGAGGAGATCGCCGTGTTTGGTAACTCCATCCTTCTGCCAACTTCCGGAACAGACTGTGACGGTCAGACCCGTGGAGTTGGGTCCTTACGCTTCAGTCGTGATGGTGGCCGAACTTGGAGGGAGTTCCAGACTGGTGCAAATATGTTTGGGTCCTTTCTTCTGAGCGAATCTCGAGGATGGGGCGTGGGCGACCAGAGCTCTGTGTTCGAGACCACTGATTACGGTCTGACGTGGACGCGTCGTAACTGCGGAATTCGGGGCAACATCGACGATATATGGTTTATCAACGATACCCTCGGGTGGGCTGTTGGTGAAGGGATTTATGTCTCGCGCCTCGGTGCCACCGAATCGCGTATAACTATCGAGCCAAATGTCGACACGGCGTTGATCTGTCGGGGCGATTCGCTCCTGCTTTCGGCTGTTGGGCCGTTTGCACCGTATTCATGGAATGACGGTGTTATTGCCCCCGCTCGGATCGTAACCGAACCCGGAAGGTACATTGTGCGTGCCTATGACTCGCTCACGTGTGAGACGGTGTCGGACACGATCACTGTTGCACTCCGGAGTACCTTTCGACCGGTGATCACGTCCTCTTCGCGATCGATTTGCCAGGGTGATTCGATGACACTGTCGCTCATCGGTCCGATCGATTCATGGCTATGGACTACCGGTGACACTACGTCGTCAGTGCGTGTTGCAGGCCCCGGCCGCGTATCATGCATTGTCATTGATCAGTCTGGCTGCCGTCAGGAGGCGTCATTCGATGTCATCGTCAATCCGCTGCCACGCCCCCTGATCATACCGAACAGGAGAACAACGATCTGCAGAGACGAGGTGATCACGTTATCGGTAGACGCGCCCTACGCCTCGTATAGGTGGTCGAATGGTGAAACCAACCGCAGCTTTACGACAGGTGCGGCCGGTGATTACATTGTTGAAGTGGTCGATGCGAACGGTTGTGTGGGTCGGTCAGATACGATAACGGTGACCGTGCTCAACATTCGTAACAAGGCGGTGTTTCAGTTTTTCTCGGCAGGGTCTTCCTATGCCATCGCTGATCATGACGTCGGAGGCTTGCGCTGCCTGCGCGTTGGTGTTCTGAACCGATCTGACTCAACAGACCTTGTGATGCGCACCGCCCGTTTTAAGGGTAACGTCGTCTTCTCCGTGCCGCAGGCGCAGTTTCCGATCGTGATCCCAGCGTCAGGGTTTGGCGAGCTGACCATTTGTGCATCGGCGTATGAAGTCGGACCGATACTTGACACCTTGCTCTTCGATGACACCTGCTCGACGATCGGAATACCTGTGTCAACGAACGGATTATCGATCCCATTGACCGGAATCTCCCGCTGTGACCTACCGGTGGAATCAACCATTGTTCAGGCCGGCACGACATGGCGACTTCGAGCACCGTTCCCGACGCCGGCAGATGATCACCTTGTTCTGCAGCTGTCACATGGCGGGGTGTCATCCCGAATGGTCACCGCCACCGTCCACGACGTTACCGGCATTGTGGTGATCGGGCCGAAGGTCCTGCGCGTCGATGCCAAGATGGACGATCAGCTGGATGTCTCGCAGCTTCGGGCCGGACCCTATGTGGTCTCACTGACCGCAGACGGTGAGCCCCTTGCAAGCTACCCGGTGATCATCAGTCGTTAAGGTCAAGGGGCAAGCGGCCCAAAGAAACTTCGTAGTTTGCACGAATGGCTACGATCGTTTCACTCGATCCGCGCGTTACGCGCATGGAGATCGAACAGGATCCGGGATCTGCTCCGGAACCCAAAGCAGAGCTCGATCAGTTTCCCACATTCGAGGTCTTCCATCAGGAACGCACCGGTGCTCACCACGTTCATGTGGGTTCGGTGCATGCACCCAATGCCGACCTGGCCTTGCTGCTTGCAAAGGAGCAATACGGCCGGCGTGGACAGACGGTGAATCTGTGGGTCGTCAACACTCGGGACGTGGTTACCATGTCAGCCGGTGATGCCGACATCTTTGTCACAACTCCGGAGAAGACCTACCGCGACGTTGGTGCTTACATGGTACGGAACAAGGTGGAGGCTTACAAGAAGCAGATGGGAGACCAGAAGTCATGAATCAGGATGCAGTAAAAGATCTGCTTGTGCGGATGGCCGATGACGTGCTGATCCTAGCGCATCGCCATTCCGAGTGGACGGGATTGGGACCAGTCCTCGAAGAGGACATTGCCTTTTCGTCGGTAGCGCAGGACAAGCTTGGGCACGCGCAGGCGCTCTATGCGATCCTGCACGAGCACTTCGGCATGCCTGATCCGGACGTGATGGCATTCGGTCGCGCCGAAGCCGATATGCGGTCGTGCCATTTCGTAGAGCTACCCAATGCTGAATATGACTTCTCCCTTGTACGGCATCTGCTCTTCGATGCGTCAGAGTATGTTCGATGGAGTGCACTTCGCGAGAGTTCATTTGAGCCCCTTGCTAAACTGGCTCACAAGATCCATGGCGAACTCAAGTATCATCTCTATCACGCCCAGACGTGGATCGTGCAGCTCGGCTCGCAGGGGTCTGAGGAATCCAAGGCCCGCATGCAGTCTGCGCTGAACGCTGCATGGCCCTATGCGCTGGGCCTGTTTGAATCACGTTCGGGTGATGCCGACCTTGTTGCTTCCGGTTTCTTCCCCGGCGAGGATGCGCTTCGTGCTGAGTGGGAAGTTCTTGTGCAGGGTATTCTTGAGAAGTCTTCGCTGACCATGCCGCACGATCACGCGGCTGTTCTTGGCGGCAGAGACGGTTATCATTCTGAGTTTCTGGCCCCGTTGCTCGTAGAGATGACAGAGGTGTATCGCATTGATCCTTCGGCGACGTGGTAACATGACGCGCCAAGAGGTCCTATCAGCACTTCAATCCGTACGCGATCCGGAGATTCCGACGATCTCCGTTGTAGACATGGGGATCATCACTGACGTCGAGGTCGAGAGTGACGCGCATGTTCGCGTCACGATGACACCAACGTTCGTTGGATGTCCCGCCATTGACGTGATGCGTTCAGACGTCGAAGCCGCGGTTCGTGCACTCGGAGTCGAGCAGGTTGAGGTAGCGGTAACGTTTGATGTTCCATGGACAACCAACCGGCTCACCGACAGGGGGCGAGCGGCACTCTTGGAGCATGGGCTGGCTCCACCGGAGCAGTTTGATACGCTGACGCTTGAGCTGGAGGTTCTGAATAACGTGGCATGTCCGTACTGCGGCTCACGCAAGACAACGCTCAAAAGCCCCTTTGGACCCACATTGTGTCGATCACTGCACTACTGCAACGAATGCCGCCAGGCGTTTGAGGGTTTCAAGCCCGTTTAAAATCTCAGCTGCAGCTGTGCAGTGAACTGCCGGCCGACGAGTCCGGGGATGACGATCGGATCGAGCACGTCGAAGGCATTCATCAGACCAACGCCAAAGGTGGCGCGCGACTGACCGATGTGGGCGGTATAGGACACCGCAAGATTCAGCACCGTATAGCCGGCAACATATTCATCATCGCGATCCAGAACCTTCCGTGGTGGATCGCTGATGACGATGCCATTCTTATCGAGAGCCTCGACGCCGAATCGACCGATGAACTGAAAGCGTGCATTGGCCGAGAACGCCTGTGACGGATCGTCGTACTGCAGACGCAGTACCCCGCTGTTGCGAGAACGTCCCCAAAGTCCACCATAGGCTTCATGCGTGAGCAGCCCCTGCGCTGTTCCGGCCTGCCCCCTGTCGATCGCATCCACTACTTGCTGATCTCGGGCATCAAGAAACTGATACCCAGCAAGAAGCGAGAACGTGCCGATCGCATCATGAGCATAGGCAAGATTGAGGTTCGTCTCAATACCCTGCGTGAAGGCGCGCGCAACATTCCGATACGAGTATACATCGCGTCCGGCGACGGTTCTCACGTAGTAGAACTCGATCAGGTTTGAAAGCTCATTGCGGAAGCCGCGGAGCTCGGCGTTGTAGATGATCGAGGATACCGACGTCAGACGGCGGAGTCCGTCCTCGTAGCGCAAGCCAAGGTCGTAGGACAGGCTGCGTTCCGGCTGGAGATCGACGCCCAGACGCGAGGCCCCAAGAAGATCGTAGCCGGCACCGGAGAGGCGGTTCGAAAACGTCACGAAGAGTTGCCGGAAATCCGGGGCCTTGAATCCGGTTCCGATGCTGGCCGAGGCGCGAAAATGCTCGCCGGGCTTGAGCAACAGGGAGAAGCGTGGACTCAGGGCGGTACCGAAGACGTTGTTGTCATCGATCCGGGCGCTCAAAACATAGGAAATGTAATCCGTCGGAAGGCCTTCCCACTGCGTGAACCCCACCGTTGTGCGGTATGAGGGATCGATGCCGGCCGAATCACGGTAGCGTGTTCCGGAAATGTCATCGAGTATGTACTCGCCCCCTAGCGTCATGCGATTTTTCGCACCGATCATGAGATCATATTGAGCATAGGTGCGAAGAATTCTGCGTTGCAGATCATCGATGTTCGATCCAGACCCCTGCACGGTATCGAAGTCGTAGCGCTCGTTATAGACCGAGCCATAGGAGGTGATGTTCAGTCGGGCCCGACCCGATCGGTACTCGGCGTTGACGGTAGCCGATCCGTCCCACTGCGTAACACTTCCTGAGTTTGAGGCGATCTGTCCGGCAACGCTTTCAATGAACGAGCCGCTGGTCTGCGAGCCGAACGCTCGCACCCACGATCGCAAAGTCCATGCGCGCGCCGGACGCCAGAGTACGTTACTCTGCACGGTGGCATCTGTAAAACCGGCAATAGGAACCGAGGAAGCACCACGTGAAAGACTAAATGGCTGCTGATTCTTTGCATTGAAAAAGCCCGAAAGCTCAAGGTCATCCGAGCCCCATCCGATCTCTACACGTCCTTCTCCGGTGCCACGTGTCTGCTGCTGCAGCAGCACATCGCCATGGAGACTGTCGGCCGGACGCTTAGTGATGATGTTGATCACACCGGCAAGCGCGTCACTGCCGTACATGCTGCTCATCGGACCCTTGACGATCTCCACTCGCTCGACGTTGCCGATCGAGAGTCTTGAAAGGTCCAGCACGCCAGCAACGCGTCCAATCATTGGCTGACCGTCGATGAGAATGAGTGTGTGGTCGGGGCCGAGACCATTCATCTGAATACCGGAGCGGATCGCACCGCTTACGGCCATGCCTGTCTGCTCGCGCAGGACATCGGCCATTGTTGCCATCCCTGAATTGGCCATGCGCCGCGAATCGATGATCTCAACCCGCACCGGAGAGTCCTTTGCTCGGAGCTCATTGCGGGTGCCGGTAACGACTACCTGCTTTGACTGGTACTGCCTGATGCTGTCTGTCTGAAGACTGGCACGAGAAGTATCGGTCTCGAAAGGGGCCAATGGCGCTGCCCCGACGCGTGTGGTAAGTGCGATGAAAAAGAAAAGACCTGCAAGCAGCATCGCGCAAAGCTACGGCATCGGTAGCTTCTACGGCATCCACATCACGGGAGTCATCGTTTGTCCAAGCGGTGTGCGTACCAGGAGGTAGTATGCTCCCGAGCTTCGTTCGGACATGTCCACAACGTCTGTTACCGACCGTCGGTCGCCGTCATAGATCGTCATTTCGGTCACGTATACCGTGCTGCCCTCGAGTGTAGTCAGGCGCACCTCGTACTGGCCGGGAAGTTCGGCCTGCATGTCGACGTCAATGATGTGGTCACGGGGCCGAACACGCACGCCCACCTTGGGAACGGTGAATGTTTTGATCAGGCGCTTGAGAATGTTGCACCCGTTGATATACATGATTCCGGGGGTAACTGTAAGAGCTGGGCACTTTGCCGCATCGAGCTCAACATTCTCCCACAGCAGATCCGCACTGATGATCTGTCCGGATAGCACAATGCCCCTTAGGGATGTCACACGCTGACGGGGGCTGATCAGTTCGATGTTCTGGATGCGGAGGTGTGATAGACGCTGCTTGCCGCGAATGCTAACCCGCAGATCGCCCCGATCCGTACTCGTTGGGAAGAATGCACCGACGTCATTGACCAGAGTGGCACGCATTTCATCGAGGTGCAGCGGCAGCATGTGTTCCGGTACGTCCACGATGACCGGGATACCAACGCTATCCTGTCCCGCCGTTGCTGAGATCGTGCCTGCAGTGACGGACAGTGAAACGGTGTCACGAACGACGATCGTGATCGACTGTGTTTCGGTGCATCCAAGACCATCGACGCCCGTGACCGTGTAGGTGACGGTGGTGTCAGCGATAAAGGTCTGTGTTGCCGACGTGCTGTCGACCAAACCCAGCGTCGGACTCCATCTGTACTGCCAAGCGCCGCTGGCTTGAATGCGAACGGCATTTCCACGGCACGCCGTTGTGTCGCCGGTAAGCCTGACGCGCAGCCTCGAAACGTAGACCGTCACCGTGTCAAACTCCTCGCAGCTGCCTATCTGCGATCGCAGAACATAGGTGGTGGTCACCGTTGGCGATGCAACCGGAGTGAGTGACGTTGGGTCGCTCAGGCCATCGGCCGGCGACCAGGAGAATACCTCTCCGAAACCTGACGCAAGAAGTCGTTTGCCCACACCGGCGCAGATGGAAAGGTCGGCACCGGCGTTGACGCTCGGCGTTGGAGTCACTGTCACACGAATGGTGTCTCGCACCGAACAGCCCGTCTCACTGGTGGCCTCGATCAAATAGGTTGTGGAGATACGCGGCGATGCCGTTACGACGCCACCGGTATCGACGTCAAGTCCAGCCGAAGGGAACCACCGAATCGATGCTCCACCGGCATCAGCCGTAAGACGCACCCGCTCTCCAGAGCAGATCCTGACGCTGGGCTGAACGGTCAGTTTCGGTAGCGTATAGGGGGCGATGTCGATGACATCAGATGCCGAGCAAAGTCCACTCTGCACGCGGAGTTCAATGCGGCTCCCGTTTGCAGGCACAACCACCCGTGCCGTGTCAGCCGATCCCTTCAGCAGGCCAGGACCAGTCCATTCGAAGGCCGTACCGGCGGTAGCCCTGAGCGTGACCGTGTCGCCGGCACACGCCTGAGAAGGACCCTCGATACGGACGATGAGGGAGTCCAACACCGTTACGCGCACGGTGTCGCGCACGGTGCAGTCTCCAAGGTCGATCGTCACGACATAGGTTGTGGTTTCACGCGGATTCGCAACCGGTGATGCGGAGGTCGTGTCGCTGAGTCCGGTCGACGGGCTCCATTCATAGGCACTGCCCCCTGAGGCGCGCAGCTGTACCGAAGCACCACGACAGATCGTTGCGTTTGCGCTGACACTCGTCGTCGGTACGCGCACAAGAACCGTGGCCGTGTCGGTGCATCCATCACTGCCCGTGCCGATGACGGTCAGACGTGTGGTCGTGCGAACGCGCACGATCGGCAAGGGCGAGGTAGGATCACTCACGGCAGTTGCCGGAGTCCACCGATAACTGTCGGCGCCGGAAACGCGAAGCTGCAGCGGGCTATCAGGGCAGGCAATCACGTTCGAATCGGTAACAAGAGACGGACGTCGCAGGACCTCGATCTTCGATGTTGCCGTGTCTATGCCGTACACGCTTCTGACGATCAGCCGCACGGTATAGGTGCCTGCTGCGGTATACGTGATCTTCGATGGGTTGCGTTCGGTAGACGTCGATGGTATAGCACCTTCAAACTGCCATTGCCACGACTCGACATTCCCCGAGCTTTTATCGACAAATGCTGCTGTTGTGCCCGCACACAATATGCTTGGTGCCGAAAAGTCCGCCACCGGCAATACACAACCGGAGTTCCGATCGGCTGCTTCAAACAGCAACGGGGCAGGAATGTTGGGCAATCCCGACCGGACACTTCCTGTTAGAGCTATCGCGTTACGCTCAAAGTTCACAGAGGGGGCGTCATTGTTCGGCGCCTGGATGACACTCAGACTGCGCATTCCCGGAATGCCTACGTAGACTCGTCCGTCCGGTCCGAGCTGCAATGGTACCCATGATGAGGTCTGCGAAAGGTCTGCGACGAGTGCCTTTGAAGCCGCAACATCTGCAGCACTCTTGAGAGAAACGTTGAACTGAAAGAGCTGTGTAGTGCGCGTGTTGTCGGCGTTGCTGACAGTGATGTAGGCCCGACGCCCGTCTGGCGAAAATGCTGCGCCGTAGTGTTCGCCCTTGTTCTCTGCACCGAAGAGGCTCGTTCCACCGGTGACGCGTCCGGTCTGCCCGTCGAAGTCAAACAGCTGCGAGCTGCCCGTCGTCGAGGTCAGCAGCATTCGGCGATTATCCGGGGAGACATGAAGCTGCCCTGCACCTCGAGCTTCCAGAAGTGGATTGCCTACTGCTGAAACGACTGGGGTCGTTTCCAGGTAGTCCCTGCCTAGCCGAAGACTATAGAAATGGCGGGAGACACGGCTGCGCGTGATAATCCACCAGCTGTCTCCTCGGCAGTCCAGTGTTGCCGTAAGATGTTCGGTCACATCGCTCAGCACGAATTCATTCTTCGTGGTGATATCACCGAGCCCGTTGCTGGCACGCATGTCGATGATGCTATAGTACAGACACAGACATCGGTAGGCGGCATCTGATGCCGACGTAGGAGCTGCATTGAACAGATAGTAAATTCCGGGACGACCCGGAGCCGGCACTACCAGCACGCCCTGACTTGTTGTAGGGTCGCCCATGAGTCCCGTGCCATTGGGCATTACTTCGTGATAGCGGTTCCAGACAGTTACGCCATCGGTATAGAACAACAGCTCACCGGTCGAAGGATCAGAGATCACAGCGGAAGAGCGTCCAGCGGTCATGCGCGAATCGTCAAGCGAACGCGCATCGCCACCGGAAAAGGTGATTCCTGCGTACTGGCCGAAGTACCAGTTTGATGAGATTTTCGTCTGGGAAACTGCCGTGTGCAGATTGCAAAACACGCACGCAAGCGCCAGCGTCATCAGCAGAACATACCGCTGATGGCGACCCTTTCCCCCCAAGAAATATGGTCGCAGTTCGAAGCGCAAAATGGCCTCGGAAAATAACCAACTTATCGTCCCACGGTGCCAGCAATGTTACCGGATTTTAACCGCCCCCTGAAAGGCCTGACCGTAACTTCGCACACCTTCACATCACAGCGGAAAGCACATGGAAAAGAAGATCCTGATCGTGGACGACGAGCAAGACATCCTCGATCTGATCTCTTACAACCTGTCCAAGGAAGGCTATCGCGTTCAGACAGCCACGGATGGGATGAAGGGGCTAGAGGCAGCAAAAAATCAGCGTCCGGACCTGGTCATTCTCGACGTGATGATGCCGGGTATGGATGGCTTCGAGGTCTGCCGGTTGCTCCGGCAGGACCGTGCCTTTGCCGACAGCGCGATTATGTTTCTCACAGCCAAGTCCACTGAGATCGACCAGATCCTTGGTCTGGAACTTGGTGCCGACGACTACCTCCAAAAGCCAATTTCTCCCCGGGTACTGCTGGCACGCGTCAAGAGCATTCTTCGACGCGGCGGGGATGCCGGGCGCGGTGAGACGATCGTCGCTCCGGAGATCCTGCGCCTGGGTAACCTGGAAATCAACCGTCAGAACTACACGGTGCGCGTTGATGGTAAAGAAGCATTCTTTCCGAAGAAGGAGTTTGAACTCCTGGCCTTTCTTGCTGCCAACCGTGGTAAGGTGTTCTCACGCGAGGCGCTACTGCGCCGAATCTGGGGTGAAAGCGTTTTCGTGATCGATCGGACGGTGGATGTACACGTCAGCAAGATCCGCGAAAAACTCGGCGCCTATGGCACGTGGATCGAAACGGTCAAGGGTGTGGGGTACCGTTTCACCGAGCAGGTCTAACTTTGCCACCATGGCAGATGTCCCGTCGCTCTCCCTCATTACTGTCGTCCTTCTTTGTAGCGTGACGTTTATGGTCGGCGCTCTGCTGGCCTCTGCCCTTCAGCGCCGTCGACTCCAGCGGTCCGTGCGCCTTCCGTTGGAGATTGTTGAGTCGACCACGGCATCCATTTCCCAGGGCGCTGTGAGCACGCGTATCGTGCTACCAGACAACGTCGATCCGGCCGTAGCGCAGACGGCAACGGCGATTAACCGGCTTGCAGACCGTGCTGCGCACGATATCGAAGAAATGCGCCGTCTCGAGCGAGTGCGCTCAGAGTTTATTGCCAATGTCTCACACGAACTGCGCACACCAATCTTCAGCGTTCAGGGCTATCTGGAGACGCTTCTCGATGGCGCGAAGGACGATCCGGCCGTTGCCATCCCGTTTCTGGAAAAGGCCTATCACAACGCGATGCGCCTGAACGTTCTTCTGAACGACCTCATCGACATCTCCCGGATTGAAAGCGGAGAGTTGAAGTTCTCATTCCGATACTTTGATATCGTCGACCTCATCACCGAACTGGTGCACAACTCAGAGATCCGAGCACGTCAGGCAAATGTCACGGTTACCTATTCGCACGATGATGCCCGCTCGGTGTATGGTGACAAGGAACGGCTCTCGCAGGTGTTAACGAACCTGCTCGACAACGCCATCAAGTACAATGTCGATGGTGGTCGCGTGAATGTGGTAACGCAAGGAGCAGAATCCGGAGTGCGCATAGAGATCGCCGATACTGGCATCGGCATCCCGGAGCAGCACCTGTCACGCATCTTCGAACGCTTCTACCGCGTTGACAAAGACCGCTCACGCGCAGTCGGAGGCACTGGTCTTGGACTGGCAATCGTGAAACACATTCTCGAAGCTCACGATGCACACATTGATGTCTCATCGAGCGCTGGCCACGGCACGCAGATCGGTTTCACGCTTCGCTCAGGTGAAGCCGTTTAAGCGCACGTCGCGCGTCAAGGGGCTTACCGAACAACCATAACTGGCAGACTCGAGATCGTCGATCCGGTGCGGACTGATATGACGTAGCGACCGGACGCCAGCGCCTGCAGGTTGGCGATCAACGTACTGCCACGCTGATACCATGATGTTGCACAGCGCATGCCTGTGATATCGGTCAGCCATGCGTCATCGACAGGAAGGTCTGTTGGCAATGTCACGTTGCAATGACTTGATGCAGGGGAGGGGAAGACGGAGATTGGTTGTCGACTCTCCTGCTCAGGCACGGATACGACGACTACCTGAATGTCATCGATATAGAATCCGTCTGACTGGCGAGATGCATTTGACCGAAAGCGGAGTCGCATATGTGTTGTGTCTCTTCCCTCGGGTAGCTGTAGTCTGACGTCACGCCATGCGTCATCCCCCTTTGTGGTGTCAGACCAGCGCGCATCCTTTGATGCATTCCACCAATCAAGTGTCGTGTATGGTCCAGCGACACCCTCTGTCGAAGCTTCCAAGAACATGGTATCGGTCGGATCGATGAAGGCCGCCACGTACATCTTTACGAACAGACCGGCCTCCGGTATGCGCGGTTCAGGGACTATTGGCATCAACTGCACGGTGTCACGCCGATTCGGCTGATAGGGTCCAGACGGAGAGTGTGCATATGCCGCCGGAGCAGAGCGGAAGAAGCTCGTCGTCGTCCCCCAAGCCCCCTGAATCTTACGATACCGTGGCTCACGGGTAAAGTCTTCATCACGGTAGCCGGCATCGCCCGTGAAGACCCACAGCGAATCGCTCTTTGGGCTCTCGTTGCCATCCGCATCAGCGACGCTGGCCTGCACTCGATACCATCCACGGGCATCAGGTGTGATGTCACGCGTGATCACGGCGCCGGAGTCATCGACTGCCAGTGCACTTTGTTGGTCGAAGTCCGTTGCCGTGAGGACGAGTTTCGAGAGATTCACCAAGGGCGTGATGCCGTCGAGTCGCCTGTTGGGCAGTCCAACGGTGCAGCTGATCGGCCGAGATGAGGCTCCAACCGCGCTGATGAGCTTCGGAATACCCGGTTCACGTGAACCACCGGCCCAGGCCGATGCCAATTGCGGGGCGCTGGTGTCCGTGCCAGCAAGAGCAACCAACGTGTAGTCATACTTTCGATACTTGGTCAGTCCGCGGTCACGATAGGTTCTTACGTCCGAGCCTAGAAGTGCGATCGGTTGTCCATCACGTATGATCGCATACGCGATGTCAGCCGAGGCAAGGGGCTGGCCGAACGCTCGCGTGGTGACGGCATCCCAGGCCAGATCGATCTCGGTGGGTGTGTCCGGAAGTGTCGTGGCGATGAATCGTTGCGGCGCTGCTGGTGCTCGTGTGTTCACTGCTGCAGTATAGACGTCGTTGTCGGCTCTGTTTGTCGAGGTCGTGTTACGCATGTCCACCCAGGACGGATAGACAATACCGTTGCGGAAATCACATCCCGAGTAATCACCGGCGAAGGTGCCGCCGCTGAACGGATTATTGCGCAGATCGCTGTTCCCGTCGCCGGCTCTGCGGTCGACCCATGTCTCTGCACCATCCGTGGAAAGACTCACGTAGGTGCGCACGAGAATGTTCGCAGAGTCATCCCGGCTATCGGCATACATCACGGCAACATCGCCACTGGTGGGGTCGAGCGCGATCCACGACCAGAACTGATCGTTGGTGGTGTCTGAGTGCACAATGCGAGCTTCTGACCACGACTGACCGTTATCTGTCGATCGGGAAACATACACGTTCGGGTAGTTGTCTGCCGCCCATGACAGGTACATCCAGCCATTGCGCGGACCCCTCGTGTTGTCGATCGTCAGCGTCGGATAACACTCGGCACGGACGACGCCTTTGACGCGTGAGTTGGACTGACCGGCAACAACGCTCTTGACGCCGAAAGGATTGTACCGATGGATGATGCGAGGAGCAGTCCACGTGGTTCCTCCATCGGTTGAACGAGCGTACCGAATAGCTGACTCGGTACCACTGTTCCAGACGAGATGAACCGAGCCATCAGGTCCGGTGCGCGCAAGTGGAAAGCTCTGCCCAAACGTTGTGGCCTCGCTTGTTCCCGGGAATCGATCACTCACGGCGACGGGAACGGACCACGTTGCCCCCTCATCGGTGCTTCTGGTGATCACGATCTGGGTGGACGAGTCGCGATTGATGACGCGCTTCCAGGGAATGTAGAGTGTTCCGCGGTGCGGCGACGTTGCTGCCGTATCGACGTGAACGTAGTACTTGTCTTCAAAGGCCGAGTCCGCCGTCTGCACGCCTGTGTGAATGATCACGGCGGTGTGTTTCATCGACCAGGTCTGACCGGCATCGGTCGTAGAGCTGATGAAAACGCCGTTCTCGCCGAACTGTGCATTGCCTGTTCGACGGAAGCCGCCGTAACACAGATAGCCCTTGCCCTTGTGATCAAAGCAAACTGACGGGTCGTTTGTTGACGTCCAGCCAGGTCGCGCAGTCCCGAGTGAAACGTTGCTCCAAGTGTATCCAGCGTCGGTAGAGTAGTACGCCCAGGTTGATGACCCACCGCGATAATCGACCGCGGAGCCGATCATCAGTTTTGGATTGAGGGGGCTAATGGCGATCGATGATTCGTTCTGCGTCGGAAGCTGGTCGTTCTCGGCAGCGATCACCATGTTAACGTTGCTGAACAGCGTCGGCAGCTGATCATCTTCGATGAATGGGAGCTTGACCATCTCCGGCTGTGACGAAACAGTCGGGGTAGGGTGGGCACGCTCCATGTGCCGTTCATGGATGTTCTCCTGAGCAGCGAGTGGCCCGGCGAAGGCCACGAGTGTCAGTGCCAGAGCAGAGGCGTAGATCGATCGTATCATAAGGGGAATTTACGCGTTCCGCATCTTCCAGTGTCACGGGGCGATCTCTAACAAAAACGCCCGCACCGGTGGTGAAACGGTGCGGGCGCTGGTGGTGAATTCGGTGCCGGTTGCTTGAACGACCGACACGAGGGAACGTTACTTCTCGTCGACGATCGTATAGTCGGCGTCTTCGACCTTGTTTCCGTCTCCGCCCTGGGCTGGACCTTCTTCGGAAGGGGCTTGTTGGGCCGATGCCGTCGATGCCTGCTCGTACATCTTCGTGGAGGCTTCGCTCCAGAGCTGGTTAAGAGCATCCATAGCCGGACGGATGTCGGAGGCGTTGTTCTTGGCCGCGTCGGCAAGTCTGTCCTTCGCCTTCGTGATACGATCCTTGGTATCGGCGTCGAGCTTCTCGTCGAACTCCTTCAGCTGCTTTTCGGTGCTGTACACCAGCTGGTCAGCCTGGTTGCGGAGCTCGATCTCTTCTTTGCGCTTCTTGTCTTCGGTAGCATGGTCCTGAGCGTCGCGCTTCATCTTCTCGACCTCGGTCTTGTCCAGACCCGAAGAGCCGGTGATGCGGATGTTCTGTTCCTTGTTGCTGGCCTTGTCTTTTGCCGTGACGCTAAGAATTCCGTTCGCATCGATGTCAAAGGTGACCTCGACCTGCGGAATGCCGCGCGGTGCCGGCGGGATGCCATCAAGGTGGAACTTGCCAAGCGTCTTGTTATCAGCCGCCATTGACCGCTCGCCCTGCAGGATATGAATCTCCACCGATGGCTGGTTGTCCGATGCCGTGGAGAACGTTTCCGTCTTGCGGTGAGGAATGGTCGTGTTGGCTGGGATCATCGGCGTCATCACACCACCCATCGTCTCGATACCGAGCGACAGCGGAGTGACGTCCAGCAGAAGCACGTCCTTGACGTCGCCCGAGAGAACGCCGCCCTGAATGGCTGCGCCTACGGCCACAACTTCATCGGGGTTGACGCCCTTGGATGGCTCCTTGCCAAAGAAGTTCTTCACAAGCTCCTGGATCTTCGGGATGCGTGTCGAGCCCCCTACCAGGATGACTTCGTCGATCTGCGATGGCGTGAGCTTAGCATCACGGAGAGCCGCTTCGCATGGCTTGAGCGAACGATCGAAAAGGTCCGTGCAGAGCTGCTCGAAGCGAGCACGCGTGATGTTCACGTTCAGGTGCTTTGGACCCTCGGCCGTGGCCGTGATGAACGGCAGGTTCACGTCCGTCTGCAGCATCTGCGAGAGTTCGATCTTGGCCTTTTCGGCAGCTTCACGCAGCCGCTGCAAGGCCATCGGATCCTTGCGCAGATCAATGCCCTCGGCCTTATTGAACTCGTCGGCCAGAAAGTCGATCAGTCGCTGATCGAAGTTGTCGCCGCCAAGGTGCGTATCACCGTTGGTGGACTTGACCTCGAACACACCATCCCCGATCTCCAGGATCGACACGTCGAACGTGCCGCCACCAAGGTCATACACGGCAACGACCTGGTTCTGACCCTTCTTGTCGAGCCCGTATGCCAGTGCGGCCGCCGTCGGCTCGTTGATGATCCGGCGCACCGTCAGACCGGCGATCTCGCCCGCATCCTTGGTGGCCTGACGCTGGGCGTCATTGAAGTATGCAGGAACGGTGATGACGGCCTCAGTGATCTTCTCACCCAGATAATCTTCGGCAGTCTGCTTCATCTTCTGCAGCACCATGGCCGAGATTTCAGGGGGCGAGTAGAGTCTGCCGTCAATGTCTACACGAGCAGTGTTGTTATCTCCGGCAACGACGGCATAGGGCACACCCTTGGCCTCGTCGGAGACTTCATCCATCTGCCGACCCATGAAACGCTTGATCGAGTAGATCGTGTTCTTCGGGTTGGTAACAGACTGACGCTTTGCCGACTGACCGACAAGGCGCTCACCGCTCTTTGTGAATGCGACGACCGACGGCGTGGTACGCATTCCTTCAACGTTCGCGATCACAACAGGCGTGGTGCCTTCCATGACGGCGACGCAGGAATTCGTCGTTCCGAGGTCAATTCCGATGATCTTTCCCATTGGGAATCCTTAAACCTAAACGTGTGTGAATGTGAGTTGCTTACGAGATCTTGATCTCTTGTTCCTTGTGCATGGCCGGCTCTTTCTTTGCCACCCATACCGTTAGAACACCTTTGTCGAACGTTGCTTTCACTGAGTCGAGCTTGAGGTCGCTCGGTAGTGTGAATGAGCGCGAGAACGAACCATAGTTGCGCTCAATGCGAGTGTAGTTCTTGTTCTGCTGCCTCTCTTCGCGCTTCTTCTCTCCGCGGATCGTCAGCACGCGATCGTCGGTCACGGTGATCTTCACATCCTTCTTATCCAAGCCCGGAAGCTCAGCGTGGAAGGAAACGCCTTCGGCCTCGTCGCAGATATCAACGCGTGGCGTGAAATCGCCGATCTCGAACTGCAGACCTCCGTCGTTGAAGCCATCAAACAGTTCATTCATGCGACGGAATACCGTATCGACTCCGCGAAACGGATCAACTTTGATCAGGGACATTGTCGGTCTCCTAGTGGTGATGAGGAATGACATTTGTGCTCCCAATGGCCATTGGTGGAACTGCGGTGATGACGTTCCTCTTGGAAAATCGTGCCAATCACGAAAAACTGCCGTAATGGCAGTCCCCTTAGCTAAGTCGCCGTCATAACGGCAGTTATACGGTGACAATGTATGTCATGTTGTCACTCGCCGCTCGTCACTTGACTCTACACGCTCCGACATATTTCGGTGACCAGTAAGCATCGGAGAAGGTGGCTATGCTGACCCCTTTGGATGAGGAGCTGTGGATGAACTGTTTGTCGTTCAGCGCTATCCCAACATGATTGATGCGTCCACCCGAGAGCGAGAAGAACACCAGGTCGCCCCCTTGAAGATTGGTTCGCTCCACGGCCGACCCTGCGCGGTACATATCGGCGGAAACGCGCGGCAGCTTGATGCCGTTGGAGGCAAAGCAAAAGGAGACGAATCCCGAGCAATCAAAACAGTCAGGCGTAGTCCCGGCATTGCAGTACGACGTTCCCAGTAGGTCCATTGCCTGATCAATAACGGGTTTAAGGGCAGGGGGAGCAGTGCTCCGCACGCGGGATGAGCTTGAGCAGCCAATAATCAGTAATGCCAGGACCACGCCAACAGCAAGGATCAGCCCCTTATGCATCCTTCTTTTGAGGCATCAGTATCGAGGCCAGTACGCTTACCGAGAGCACGACGGCGATAACGCCGAGGGCGATCTCAATGGGCATGACGTAGAAGTCATGGATCAGCATCTTGACGCCGATGAACGATAGAATAAGACTTAGGCCATACTTGAGGTAGTGGAAGATGCCCATCACGCCGGCCACGGCGAAGAAGAGTGACCGCAGGCCCATGACGGCAAAGACGTTCGAGGTGAAGACGATGAACGGGTCTTTGGTGACAGCGAAGATGGCCGGAATTGAATCGACGGCAAAGACGAGATCGGTGAACTCAACAACGAGTAGAACCAGAAAAAGTGGCGTGAACCAGCGAACACCGTCCTTGATGATCCAAAACCGATCCTGGTGGTAACCGGGGGTTATGCGCAGGTACTTGCGCGCGATCCTCACAACGGCGTTCGCCTCAAGCTCTTCGGCCTCCTCGTCACTGAAGGCCATGCGAATACCGGTAAAGATCAGGAAGGCACCGAAGACGTAGAAGATCCAGTGGAACGTGGCGATCAGCGCAGCACCGATGGCGATCATCGCGCCGCGCATGACCAGAGCGCCGATAATACCCCAGAAGAGCACCTTGTGATGATACTGCGGGGCGACCTTGAAGTACTTCAGGATCAGGATGATCACGAAGATGTTATCGACCGAGAGCGACTGCTCCAGAAGATATCCCGCGAAGAATTCCTGCGCTGCTATTGGCCCCTTTTCGAAGTACACGAAAAGGTTGAACAAAAGGGCTAGACAGATCCAGAACACGGTCCACCCCACGGCTTCGCTGACCTTGACGACGTGTGGCGTTTTATTGAACACGCCGAGGTCCAGTGCCAGAAGCAACAGAACGAGAATGATGAAACCGGTATAAAGGATCGGTTCGGGGATGACAGGGAGCATCATGTTTTGCGAAACTACGACCGTAGATTGTACAAATGGGTCCACTGATTCTGATTGATGGCATGTCGCTCGTTTTTCGGGCCTATCATGCCCTGCAACGCACGGGGATGCAATCGCCGTCGGGCGAGCCGACATTTGCGGTGTTTGCCTTTGCGAATATTCTCACGTCATTGCTCGATAAGCACAACCCCGATGCTATCGCTGTGGTCTTCGACACACCCGAGCCGACGTTCCGGCATGTGATGTACGACCAGTACAAGGCCCATCGCGACGCCTTTCCCGAGGACCTTGTCCCGCAGCTTGCCCGAATCAAGGAGCTGATCTCGCTCATGGGGCTCGAGATGGTGGAGATGCCGGGATTCGAGGCCGACGACATTATCGGAACGATCTGCAAACGTGAGAGCAATGATGGTCATGAGATCCTTTGTGTGACATCGGATAAGGACTACTTCCAGCTGGTCAACGACAAGGTAAAGATCCTGCGTCCGGGCAAAGATGTCGGCGAGTACGATGTCTTGGACGCTGTAAAGGTCAAGGACAAGTTCGGCGTGGGCCCCGACCACGTCATTGACGTTCTGGCACTCATCGGCGACTCCTCAGACAACGTTCCGGGCGTAAAGGGCGTCGGAGAGAAAACCGCCATCCCGCTGATCGAGCAGTTCGGCTCCCTGGAAGCACTCTACGAACAGCTTGAACAGGTCGAGCGAGCCTCGGTGAAGAAGAAGCTCGAAGAGAGTCGAGACATGGCGTTTCTGTCAAAGCAACTCGTGACCATCCACACAGATGTGCCGATCGATGCAAAGCGCGTAGCCCTGGTGCGCAGGCCCATGGACGGTCTTGCCATCGATTCCTTCTGCGAAGAACTGGGCTTTGGAACGCTGCGCCGAAAGTTTGCCAAGTACGCACAAGCCAGCGGTGGCGAAGCATCAGCAACGTCCGACGTATCCGCACGACATGAGAGTAATCTCTCACCCGCAGAGCCCACGCATCATCTGACGATCCTCTCGGACCTTGCGCACGACTACACCCTGGTTGATACGCCCGGTGGGCTTGAACTGGCCATCACAGAGTTGAAGGGATCTGCAGAGCTCTCGTTTGATCTTGAGACCACCGGTCTCGATGCCATGCGCTGCCGCATCGTTGGCGTTGCATTGTCGGCTGCCGAGGGCAAAGCCTACTACATTGATGTCGATGATCCTGATCCTCTCGAAGGGGGCTCGCTTTTCGGTGAGCACGGCGGTGGACATGGTCTGCCGGTGGCCGACGTATTGAAGGCCATCAAGCCCCTTCTCGAAGATCCGTCGATCGAGAAGCTGGGTCAGAACGCCAAGTTCGACATGCTGATTTTAAGTCGGTATGGCGTTAGCGTAAGCCCCCTGGCATTCGACAGTATGCTTGCCAGTTACGTGCTCGACCCCGACCGACCGCATAATCTTGATGCTCTGTCTGAACGATGGTTGAAGTATGCACCGATCTCGATCACGACGCTCATCGGCGAGAAGCGCGGACAACAGCTTTCAATGCGGGAGATCGACCCGGCGCGCGTGTCAGACTATGCCTGCGAGGACGCCGATGTAGCTCTGAAGCTTCGTCATACCCTGCAGCCGGAGCTGGAAAAGTCAGAGCTGCTCGACTTTGCCCGTAGGGTTGAGTTTGCTGCCGTGCCCGTGCTTGTGACCATGGAGCGCAATGGTGTCTGTATCAATACCGAATCGCTCAGCGGACTCGGCGAGTTCATGCGCAGCGAGGCTAGACGTCTTGAAGCCGAGATCTGGCAGGAGGCGGGCGAAGAGTTCACCATTGCCTCGCCGAAGCAGCTTGCCGAAGTGCTGTTCGAAAAGCTCATGCTGCCGGCATCGAAGAAGACCAAGACAGGATTTTCCACCGATTCGTCGGTGCTGACGGAGCTGGCTGATTCGTATCCCATAGCGCAGATGATCCTCGACTACCGTCAGGTGGAAAAACTCCGCTCGACGTACGTGGAATCCTTGCCAAAGCTCATCAATCCCCATACAGGGCGCGTGCACACGACGTTCAATCAGACCGTGGCCGCTACCGGACGCCTGTCATCGACCGATCCCAACCTCCAGAACATTCCGATCCGAACCGAACTTGGACTGCGCATTCGCAAGGCATTTGTTCCGCAGCGCAAAGGATGGGTGATGGTCTCGGCTGACTATTCCCAGATCGAGCTGCGGATCATGGCAGCAATCTCCAGGGACGGGAATCTCCGCTCGGCCTTTGCCTCCGGAGCTGACATTCACTCGGCCACCGCCGCAATTCTGCACGACGTGCCGATCAGCGAGGTGACCTCCGATCAACGCCGCGTAGCCAAGACCGTCAACTTCGGTATCATGTACGGACTGGGTGCCTTTGGTCTTGCGCAGCGGCTCGGCATCCCCCGCACCGAAGGTCAGAAGATCATCGAGAGCTACTTCGAAAAGTATCCGGGCATCAAGCGCTACATGGACGAGACCATTGAGTCGACACGCGAAAGGGGCTATGCGTCCACCATCCTAGGACGCCGCCGGTACTTCCCGATGATCAATGCCGCTAACCGCGGGCTTCGCACAGCCGCCGAGCGCGCTGCCATCAACATGCCTATTCAAGGTACTGCCGCCGATATGATGAAACTGGCCATGGTCCGCGTCCACAACCGCATGCAGGCCGAAGGCCTGGCCTCCATGATGCTCCTGCAGGTACACGACGAACTGGTCTTTGAAGCTCCTGAACATGAAGTCGAAGCCCTGTGCGCCCTGGCCAAACATGAAATGGAACATGCCCTGCCCCTTGACGGCGTACCCGTAGTGGTGGAGTCAGGATCGGGTCCGTCGTGGTATGAAGCGCATTGACAGGTTTGGGGTTTGAGGTGTGGGGTGTGGGGTGCGAGGTGTGTCATTGTCGCGAACGCGGGAGTCCATCTTCACACGCATGGATCCCCGCTTTCGCGGGGATGACAACCAATGGGCGAGACGCAGTCTCGCCCGCATCTTGTTTTTCTGGAAAATTTCGAATCACACCTTTGTGTTGGTTTCGAAATCTTCGCTAGCCCCTATCAGAAGGGGCGTAGGGCGCTTCACACGATGAAAAAGTAGTTGTCCCAAAATTTCAATTATTATACCATGACATGAGCGAGTGCCTCCGTAAGTTGCCTGGGTCAGAAGCACGTGCTGAAGACCAACGTTAATACGCAATACAGATAGGGCAGTCATGTGGCTGCCGGGTTTTCATTCATTCATTTTTTGAAAGGATCGTTCTATGAAACGATTCATCACTTCAGTCGCGCTGCTCGTGTGCTCCTTGCTCATGGCCGGCAGTTACGTTCAGGTTGTTGCCCAGCCCAACACCGCGGGGGGGGGGGGGTAATCAGCCTCAGGCGTTCTCAACACCCTGCATTCCGGATTGCCCTGAAACCCCTTTCCCACCATGGCAGAACTTCGAGCCTGTGCTGCTTGAGCTATGTCCCGGCTGCACTGTAGAAGTCAGATACTCCATTCGAAATGCTTGCAATCAGTACCATGATCTTTACATCGAGTCCGTCACAACAACCAATGGTGTGAATCAAACCAACAATCCGTTTTGCGACGCGTGTTTTAACAGCATGAGTCCGGCGATGATTCTTGCGGAAGTGACCAGAAGAATGTTGCTTCTCAACCCCATGAGATTCCCTCCGAAAAATCCTGGTGAATGCGAAACCAATTGGCGGGTGGTCAAGGGACCTTGTTGGCAGAAGCTATTCACGGACCCCGATGGGGACCTAAACAATGGCACGGGCTATCAGTGGAATCGCCTGCACTGGTGTGAGACCACTGAAACATGCTGCATAGATCGCTTTGTAGTCTGTATCAACGAGGCTGGTGAGCGTCGTATCACGCGTCAGCCTCCGGCATCAACGAATCCACCTGCCCTACCGTGCCCTACACTCGTTCCCGGAGTACACTGCGATCCCGTTTGCGGTATGGCACCATTCGGTCCGGGAGAACCATAAACTCATCTACGTCCACATGGACATCACAAGCACGAGTGTTCTCAATCGGCAGTCATTACCCATAACTCACGGAGACTGAAATGATTACGCGTAACCGTTATCGGATTCGATTTGTGTGCTATCTCTTTGCGATATGCACGGCAACATTCAGCCTGCACGCTCAGCTTCAGCATCAATGGAAGTCGCTTCGGCGGTTTCCCGGACGCACCATGCAGGAAGCCTGCGGTACGTCGCCTGATGGACGGCGAGCGGCATCGGTCGGTTACTTCGGATCAGTCTATCTCACGTCAGACCGGGGGGTGTCATGGAGCTTCGTTCAGATTGATGAGGCGCAGACCCTGCGGTCTGTGGCATACTTCTCGGACTCCGGTCTCGTTATTGCCGGTGGCTGGGGGGCGGTGTACCGAAGTGATGATCACTTTCGTACCTGGGAACGCGTGGTTGTGGATGAGAACGATGACATTACCTGTGTGCGACATCTGGACGCACGAATCTTGTTATGTACAGGCATCAGCGGAGCGGTGCATCGCAGTAGCGATGCAGGACAGACGTGGACGAAAGTTCATTCATCAACCGCTCCGCTTCATGCCATTTCCACTGCCCCCCAGGGCAGAGCAATGGCTGTCGGTGGGAAGGGTAGTACACTTATCACTGCAGATTCAGGGCGTACGTGGTTGCCAACGACTATCCAGGCACCCGACACCGTCACTCTGCTTGCCGTTGCGTGGGTTGACGACTCAACGTGGATGATCGGTGGTGACACGACCTACTTTGCACGTTCATCGGATGATGGTGGGACATGGGAAACCAAAGTGCCGGCACAGAGCTTGATCGACGAACGGTATAACGTGCGCACCATCAGATTCACATCCAATGGAATTGGGGTCGCGATTGTATACAACATGTTCCGGCCCTTTGGTCGATTCTGCATTACCGTCGATGGAGGAAAGAAATGGCGTGAGGGAATCAATGGTGTAATCCTGAACACCGATGTGATGACCATGGAAGACCTAGCCTTCTTCCCCAAATCTGATACGGGTGTCATCTCCGGTGTGTTTGACCGCGTTTCGACGATGCAGATAACGACTGATCCGATCGCACCGAGGTTTTCTCGACGAGTTCGCGTTGCAGGGGATCAATCGCCGAAGCCGGTGTTCTACGCTGGAACCAAGCAGGGAACATACATCAAGACGGAGAACCGCGGCGGCCTTCTGGTGGTGTCCGAGCACGATGCCGATGGCAAGGAGCTACGAACATGGGCCGCTAAGGACAGCACTGTACGCTGGATAGGAAGCTTGGAGGCTGGCTGGACCACGAACACAGGTTGGGAATACTCCAGGGCAGAAGCTCATGGAGTCGATCGAATGGTGATCTTTGCCGACAGCATTAAAGATCAGCACACGGACACTAGCCAGATTTTCGGATATACATTCGTCACCACAAACGGCGGCATAACCTGGCAGACAAACCCCGGCCCAATTGCCAGAACCGTGCTGAATTCGGCATGGCAATCAGCCTCAAAAGCGGCCGTTGAGTTATGGTTCCGCAAGTACCTTGCGATAACGACAGACTCAGCAAGGACTTGGCAACAAGCGCCATATCCGACCGAGTATAGTGAGTTTACGCTTGTTGGTGTGACTCGCGACAGTTCTGCGTACCTCGCACTGGGGACGCGCGATGATGACAGCACAAGAGAGCTTGTTCGATCCACGGACGGCATAACTTGGGATGTGCTGCTTACAAAAGTGCCAGCCGGCCGTCATGTAGTTAAAGACGGATCACTTGTGTGTATTCTCGGGGCGCAACGCAACCATTCTATTTTGCTACCCGATGATGCATCCTCGGCTTTGCTGCTTGACATGGGTCCGAGCGATGGAAGTGATGCGGATCCTGAGGGATTCTCATGCTTCGTTGACGATGCGCTTGTTAGTATCCGTGGCCTCACAGACGTGCACGTTTCTCGTGACACTGGCCGCTCGTTTAGCAGCAGACTGGAGGACCGATTCCTTCTACACATGGCTGCAGTGCGGAGCGGAGTCAATGACAACGTTTTCTCTGCAGGGGACTATGTCTACATCGCAAACTCGCGAGGCGACTTCTACAACGGACCCATCGATTCGGTGACCACCGGAGTTGAAGAGCAGGCAGACGTGTTCTCTTATCCGCCCTATCCTAATCCGTTCTCCGTAAGCACAACAATCGCCATTACGTGGTTCTGGACCGTGTCCCCGCAAACGCTCACGCTGAAGGTATACAATCAGCTTGGCGAGGAGGTTCGTGATCTCACCTCGCAACTTCATTCCCGTGTCCGGTCGTACTCCTCATCTGCGGTGATGGATGCAGCCGACCTCTCAAACGGAATCTATTACGTTGTCTGCCGGGGCCCCAACGGGACGTCTACCCAGACTGTTGTGCTTTCGCGATGACTATCCTGCACTCTGTGACCTCATTTGACAGGTTTGAGGTTTGAGGTGTGAGGCGATAGTTTGCTCTCTTGGATCAGCGGTATATGTCGAATTCACAATGGAGGTCTGATCATGTGGTCGACTGAATCACGCAGGATTACATCAGCAACGAGGCATCGCCTTTGGCAGCTATGGGTTGATGTGCCGAACTGGAAGGTTTGGGACGCTGATGTTCGCGAAGCGCGCCTGAACGGGGGTTTTGCCGTAGGCACGACTGGTACCATGCAGCCATCGAATGGCCCCACGGTGAAGTTCACGATCACTGAGTGCTCGCAGCTGTCCTCATTCACGAGCAGAAGCGTCCTCCCCGTTTGCACAATGGACTTCATCCACACGCTGAACGAGACACCGCAGGGCTTGGAGGTCGTCCATCGCGTTGAAATGCATGGACTTCTTACTCCTCTCTTCTCGCGTGTGATCGGCAAGAACATTGAGAAGGGCTTCCCGGAAACCGTCAAGTTACTTGTCGCTTTGGCTGAGACTTTGTAAACCATCACCTTCAGATCTCACACCCCACACCTCAAGCCTCGAACCCCAAACCCCGCACCTGACTTATCTTCGCCCCATGTCGATCCTTACTGCCGCCATTCTCGGCATTATTCAGGGGCTGAGCGAGTTTCTGCCGATCTCCAGTACGGCGCATCTGACGATCGCGGCATCCATCATGGGGGTGATCGACCCGTCGCATCCAGAGCGGTGGACGTCGTTCATGGCCACCATTCAGCTGGGCACGCTTGCAGCCGTGCTTTTGTACTTCCGCACCGACATTATGCGCTCGGTAACGGGGTGGGCGTCGGAGAACATTGGCCGCGGCCGAAGGCCTTTGCGCGAGCAGGGGGCTGATGCACGTCTGGCATGGTTCGTTATCGTTGGCACGGTACCGATCGTCGTGATCGGCCTGGCCTTTAAGGATGTGATCGAGGGAGCACTGACGAAGGATCTGCACGTGATCGCCGGTGCGCTCATCGGCGTCGGGCTGCTGCTATGGCTTGCCGAGCGGCGGGCCTCATTCACCCGGTCGACGTCTGACCTGACAATGACCGATGCGGTGGTGATCGGAGCAGCACAGTGCCTTGCCCTTGTGCCTGGCTCTTCGCGCAGCGGCTCGACGATGATGGCGGCCATGTTCCGTGGAATGACGCGTGAGCACGCCGCACGGTTTTCGTTTCTGCTCTCTATCCCGTCAGTTCTCGCTGCCGGTCTACTACAGTTCTCTCGCGAGGTGGGTAACCTCTCCGATGCAGGAAGCGGGGCAGCGCTTGCCGTTGCCACCATTGCGGCCTTTGTGAGCGGGTACTGGAGTATTGATACCCTCCTGAAGTTTCTTCGTACGCGCACCATGGCCGTTTTTGTGATCTATCGCGTAGCGCTCGGGCTGATCATCCTCCTTACCGGCTGCCAGCCGAAACAGCAGCCCCCTGTTGAGATCGTGCAGCAGATCTCGCCCCCAGCTGAGACACTGAGCGTGCCGCCGATCGATTCTCTTTCGAGCGCCGTGGCTACGGATACTGTGGACGTTGTGACGTCCAAGGGAACGATCAGCATCGAGCTGTATGGCCGTGATGCACCCAAATCGGTTGCCAACTTCCTTACTCTCGTGGGGCGGAAGTACTATGACGGCACGCTGATTCACCGCGTGGCGCGGGACTTCGTCGTTCAGATGGGCGATCCCAACACGCGCGACCGGAAGGCCCGGAACGAGTGGGGAAGAGGGGGAGAAACAGCAACCGGAGAGCCACTCATGGATGAATTGAACGAATCGGCTCCTTCGGCTCGACGCGGCTACCGTCCGGGCATCGTTGCCATGGCCCGAAAGTCGGCTCCCAACACCGGAACCAGTCAATTCTTCATTTGCCTCGAAAAAGCTTCGGCACTTCCGTATCAATACACGATTTTTGGCAGCGTCATTGGTGGAATGGAAGTCGTATCGAAGATCGGAAGCGTCGAAGTTGAGCCCGGCCCCCTGGGTGATACCGACGGCACGCCAAAGAGTCCGATCGTCGTCAAGAACATCCGACCGCACGTGAGTGGCAAGAAATAACACCGAATCATCAATTCTCATGGAGAATCACATCATGCGCATCACCTCGCTGATCGTCGCAGTTTTTTGTTCACTGCTCGTTTCAAGTGGCTCAATGAACGCACAATCCCAAACCACCGCAAAATCTGGAGGCGCACCGATGAATACCTACACGATCGAAGTCACCCAAGGCAACACCAACCTCGGCAAGATTGTTATCCGTCTGTGGCCAGACGTCGCGCCAAAGCACGTAGCATTCTTCGATGCCCGTGTTGCAGAAAGCCACTATAATGGTACGGCGTTTCACCGTTGCATCGCCAACTTCATGATCCAAGGGGGCGACCCAAACAGTAAGAGCGGTCCGCGCAACTCGTGGGGTTCAGGCGGTCATGAGGACAAGGTAGTTGCCGAATTCTCCAACAGGCCACACCAGCGTGGTGTGCTGTCGGCAGCTCGCACGCAAGATCCAAACAGCTTCAGCGGTCAGTTCTTCATCTGTGTAGCCCCTTCCCCATGGCTCGACGGACAGTACACTGCCTTTGGTGAGGTCATCAGCGGTATGGAAGTGGCCGACGCGATCGTTGCTGCTCCTCAGGATGCGGGGAACAATCCGCTGGAAAAGATCGAAATGAAGATCACGAAGAACAAGTAATTCACCGCTTCTGATGTTCACCATGATAACTCCTGCTGTGCAACGCTGCCTGCTTGCCCTCCTTGTAAGTGCAATGGTTATTGCGTCGGGCTGTGCAGACGAGACCGATCCGACTGGGCCCATCAACCCAGGTGACGGACCAATGTACACCATCGAAGTCACGCAAGGCACTGCCAACCTCGGAAAGATCGTTCTGCGTCTCTGGCCGGATGTTGCACCAAAGCATGTGGCTTTCTTTGATGCCCGTGTTGCCGAAGGCTTCTATGATGGCACGGCATTCCACCGCTGTATTGCCAACTTCATGATCCAAGGGGGCGACCCAAACAGCAAGAACGGTCCGCGTAGTTCATGGGGCTCCGGTGGTCATAGGGACAAGGTGCAGGCGGAATTCTCGAACAAACCTCACCTTCGTGGAGTGCTGTCGGCAGCTCGTACGCAAGATCCGAACAGCTTTAGCGGCCAGTTTTTCATTTGCGTTGCAAAGGCTGACTGGCTTGACGGGCAATACTCGACATTCGGTGAAGTTGTCAGCGGCATGGAAGTTGCCGACGCCATTGTCAGAGCACCTCAGGATGGCAGCAACAACCCGTTAGAGAAGATTTCCATGAAGATCACCAAGAACAAGTAAGGGTGTTGCCTCTTGAACACTCTGACGAAGACGATCTCCGCTGCATTGCTGGCCATCACCTTTCCGGTGATGGCCACCGCATTTTCCGGCGCAGACACCACATTTCGGTCAGAGTCGCTGGGCAGCGGTGTGAACAGTGCGTACGATGATCTCAAGCCGGTGATATCACCGGATGGACGCACGCTGTTCATTTGCCGCAAGGGCTCACCGGACAACATTGGAGGTGGGGGTGAAGACATTTGGGTGAGCGAATTGCAGGACGACGGCACCTGGGGCGAGGCGTTGAACATCGGTGGCGTATTGAACAACCGCGGTAATAACAGCGTGTGCTCGATATCGCCCGATGGCAAAAGCATGCTGCTGCTTGACTCATATTCGGATCCCTCCATCAAGCTCCGGAGCGTGGCGCTTTCCAAGCGTACATCCAGTGGCTGGTCGTTACCGAAGCCCCTTGAGATCGCCGACTACTCCAACGAAAGCAAGTACTCGGAGTTCTGTCTCTCGAATGACGGAGAGGCGCTTATCATGGCCATCCAGCGCTCAGATACGCGTGGCAATCGCGATCTGTACGTGAGCCTGCGTCGGCGTGACGGTTCGTATGCGCCGCCGATGAATCTTGGACCGGTCATCAATTCGGCGGGTCAGGAAGCCACACCGTTTCTGGCATCTGATGATGCCTCTCTGTACTTCGCTACCGATGGACGAGAGGGCTACGGGGCTTTCGACGTCTATGTGTCGCGTCGACTCGATTCGACGTGGAAGAATTGGTCCGAACCGGTCAACCTTGGACCAACGATCAATACGGCTGACTGGGACCTTTCCTACACGATCCCCGCCGACGGCAGGTATGCGTACTTCGTGTCGTACGTCGACACGCTCAGCGGGGACATCTTCCGTGTTCGGCTTCCGGAGAAGGTACGCCCACGTCCGGTGGTGCTGTTATCGGGAAGAGTGCTGAACAAGAAGACGAAGGGGGCCGTTGCGGCCGACATCATCTACGTGAACCTATCCACTGGCACAGAAGTTGGCCGGTCGCGGTCGGCAGACCTCTCGGGAGAGTACGTGATCACTCTGCCGGCGGGAATCTCCTACGGCCTGCGTGCCGAGGCAAAGGACTTCGGGGCCATTAGTGAAAACATTGATCTGACGGCGGACACGGCCTACGCCGAGCGTCAGCGCGACCTTGAACTCGTTCCGCTCGAAAAGGGCGTCGTGATCGAACTCAAGAACATCTTTTTCGACCGCAAGCTGGCAACGCTAAAGGCAGAGTCGACCACAGAGCTTCAGCAGCTGGTGAACCTGATGAAGGATAACCCGACGATGAAGATCGAGGTCAGTGGTCACACCGATGCGATGGGGAAGGATTCTGATAATCAGCAGCTTTCCGACGATCGGGCTCGTGCCGTCAAGGACTACGTTGTGATGGTGGGCGGCGTCGATCCATTGCGCATCACGGCGCGGGGCTATGGAGAAACCCGTCCGCTGGCAACAAACGACACTGACGAAGGGCGCGCTAAAAACCGTCGCGTCGAATTCACGATTCTCGAAAAGTAATGTCCGTTACCGATACCCTTGCCAGCCAAGAGATCATCGACCGCGAACACGCGGTGGTGTTTCAGACCTACCGCCGTATCAGCGTTGCGATCGACCGTGCCGAGGGCATGCGCATTTATGACGTTGATGGCAAGGCCTACCTGGACATGCTGGGTGGGATCGCCGTTAATGCGCTGGGGCACAGCCACCGGCGCATCATTGAGGCCGTAGAGCACCAGATCCGCCGATATATGCACGTGTCCAATGTGTTCTACCAGGAACCGCAGGTCGCACTGGCTGAACAGCTCGTGACGGCATCGGGCTACCCACGCGTGTTTTTCAGCAACTCCGGCGCTGAGTCGACCGATGGTGCCATGAAGATCGCCCGTCGATTTGGCAGTGCTACCGGACGTTATGATATCATCGGCTTCTCTGGGGGCTTTCATGGTCGTACCTATGGTGCCCTATCGGTGATGGATAAGCCCCTTTACAAGGACGGAATGGGGCCGTTTCTTCCGAATACACTTGTGCTTCCCTACAATGACGTTGATGCTCTCGAGTCGCGCGTTGATGAGAACACCGCAGCGATCATGCTCGAATTTCTTCAGGGTGAAGGGGGCATTACGGAGGCCACGCAGGAATTCATTGATGCGATCTGGCGTCTCAAGCAGCAGTATGGCTTTCTTGTGATTGCCGACGAGGTTCAGTCGGGCATCGGTCGCACGGGCGACTTCTTCGCATTCGAACGCTATGGAGTGCGGCCTGACGTTGTGACGATTGCCAAAGCCATGGGCGGCGGACTTCCACTTGGCGGAATTCTTGCAACGAACGAAGCAGCCGCGTTACTGGATAGGGGCATGCATGGCACCACCTATGGTGGCAACCCCGTGGCCTGCGTCGCCGGAAGCATTGTGATGGATGAGGTGATGTCGGGAATGATGGACCACGTGCGCGAGGTTGGCGAGTACCTGCATGGTCGGCTGCGTGAACTGCAGTCACAATTCCCGGAGCTTGTCCGCGAGATACGGGGTCGTGGCTGCATGCAGGGCATCGTACTGACGCAGGACGCAGCGCCATTCATCCCGCGCCTGCTCGAATGTGGCGTCATTGCCAATGCCACGGCGGGCACGGTCATCCGACTTGTACCGCCGTTTATCATCACACGCAGTGACATTGATGAGCTGCATGCTGCACTGACAGCCGTCTTCGCCAGCGCATGACATGCCGTCCGTTGTGTGGAGCATGCTGCATAGCCCCATCCATTACGTCGCCTATTCCCGGTATGCCGAACGGCAAGCCTGCCGGTGTTCGATGTGTGCAGCTGACGGATGATCTGCGCTGCATGCTCTTTGGTCAGCCGGAACGTCCGGCATTCTGTGGCACTCTGCAGCCACATGAGCAGATGTGCGGCACGTCGCACGCTGAGGCCATGCAGATCCTGACACACCTCGAAATTGAAACGCGGCCCACGAGGCCGAACACATGACCTATCCGATCCTGATAACCTGTCCGCGGGAGATCCCGCCGATACTTGCACGCGAGGTCGAGGCCCTGGGTCTGACCGTTAGTGCCGTGCTGCCTGCTGCCGTCGAAACATCCGGCACGCTTGAAGACTGCATGCGTCTGAATCTGTGGCTGCGCACGGCACATCGCGTTCTTCTGCGTCTTGGAGCTTGGCAGGTTCGCACGGTCGACGATATGTATCAGGCGATCAACGGTATTGAATGGCACGAATGGATCCCTGCAGATGGGTATCTGAGTGTCGTCAGCTCGATCAGCACCCCGCAGATCGATAACACCATGTATGCCAACATGCGATGTAAAGATGCGATTGTTGATCAGATACGCGACCGCAAAGGGCGGAGACCCGATAGCGGGCCCGATACCTCGCAGAGTGTCGTGTTCCTGTACTGGCACGATGACTCACTAATGGTCTATGTCGATACGTCGGGTCAGCCCCTTTCCGACCGCGGATACCGTATGCATCCGGCAAAGGCACCGATGCGTGAGACGCTCGCTGCGGCCGTGATCCTCTCCACGAGATGGTCGCCCGAGTACCCTTTTGTGAACCCGATGTGCGGCAGTGGTACGCTGGGAATCGAAGCGGCACTGATCTCCACGAATACAGCTCCGGGATCGATCCGCCGAAACATGGGCTTGCAGCACCTACTGCCGTTTTCCGCTTCCGCCTGGCAGAAGCTACGCCTGCAGGCTCTCGAGCACGTGAAAGCGCCGGCCGGCAAGATCATGTGTTCGGACATTGATCCCCGCGTTGTGCGACAGGCACGTGAGAATGCCCGCGCTGCGGGTGTTCGACTCGACATTGCAGTGGCGGACTTCCGTGATGTGACCCCGGCAAAGTCCACAGTGGCAGGGGGCGAGCAGCATGGCCCGATCGTAATCCTTAACCCGGAATACGGATTGCGGCTCGGCGATGAACGCTCATTACGTGGGGTATATCACGACATCGGTGATCTATTCAAGCAGCGATTCAAGGGATATACAGGCTATGTCTTCACCGGCAATTTCGCTCTGGCAAAGGAGATCGGTCTGCGTTCGTCGAAACGCATCACGTTCTGGAGCGCCGACGTGGAGTGCCGACTGCTCGAGTTTGAGCTCTATGAGGGAACGCGAAAGAGCTACGGTCAGCCTACCTCGACTCGTACCACCGACGAGCATCCGTCTTCATCTGCACCAGCGAACTCTTGAGCAGATACATCATGTGTCCGGCCGGGTAATACGTCATGCTGATGTTGGGTCGCAGCGACGCCGGCAACCCCAGATGATCGAACGTATACTCCGTTCCATAGAACGGCGTTGCCAGGTCGTAGTATCCATTCAGCACCCACACGCGCAGAGCCGGATTCATCTGCATCGCATTGCGCAGTCGCGGAGCTACGTTCAAGTATTCGTTCTGGACGTTTGAATAGTCCCATGGCCAGACGCGCCCGGTCAGTACTTCATACGGCAGTGTGGTGGTGACGTTCAGTTCGCGCGCCAGGTAATCGTTGATGCAGGTGGAAAAGCATCCGGCAATGGTCGGATGATGCGACGGGTCGCGCTCCATTGATTCGCCGAGTCGATCCGAGATCGTGCCCGTGTAACGACTGTCGAAGCGGCCGATCACAAGCCCCTTATCGCGGAGCAGTTCCTGACAGAACCGGAAGATCACCGGACGAAGGTCGGCCTTGTCGATGTATTCGCGAGAAAGGCCGGTAAAGCGTGAGATCTTCTCGATGATGGCCGAGCGTTCGGCATCACTCATGGCGCTCCCCTTCATCAGGGCAAGAGTGTAGTCGCCCATGGCAAACTCGCGGGCGCGGGAAACAACGTCTTCGAGCTTCAGGGCCTGCATCTCGGGAGCGAGCTTCTTGTGGTACCAGGCCGAGGCGGCATACGTCGGCAAAAATGTCGCAAACGGAAGGTCGTTACCGTCGGCGAAGTCGATGCTCTGAAAGTTCAGAACAGCACTAACAAGGATCACGCCGTTGAGGTACATGCCGTATCGGTTCTGAAGATGTTCCGACATCGCGCTGGCACGAGTGGTTCCATAGGACTCGCCGATGAGGTACTTCGGTGATGCCCAGCGTTTGTGATCGGACGTCCACCGGCGGATGAACTCACCGACCGACTCGATGTCCTGATTGTAGCCGTGGAACTGCTTGGCGTCCTTTTCGTCACTGGCACGGGAGTAGCCCGTACTGACCGGGTCGATGAAGACCATGTCGGTCATGTCCAGCCATGACTGGTCATTATCAACAAGTTTATAGGGAGGGGGCAGGGTAGCCCCTTCATCGGTCATAAGGACGCGGCGCGGACCCAGCACGCCGAGGTGCAGCCACACGCTTGATGAACCCGGCCCGCCGTTGAAGGAGAATGTCAGGGGGCGTTGAGAGGGATCGGTCACACCTGTTCTGGTGTAGGCAATGTAGAAGACCTTCGCGCGGGGAGTACCGTCTTCTTTGACCAGCGTTAGATGTCCGGCCGTAGCGTCGTAGTCGATCTTCTTTCCATCGATCGTAATGCTGTGTTTGGTCGTGACCGGCTTCTGGAAGATCGCAATGTCGGACTTCGTTGAATCGGCTGCAAGACATGGTGCCGCAACCATGGTGAACGTGGCTGCAATGAACAGCATTGTGAGCGTGCGGATCATACCAGATCTCGTGTTGTTTCTTCGTGAATGTACTTGGCCACTTCGGTCAGACTTCCTGTTTCGCGGAACACCCGCAGCTGACGGTCTGCACCGGAGCCATTCTCCAGGATCGTATGGATGTACTCAATGTGCTGACGTGAGCCGAGATCGTCGACGACATCATCGACGAATTCCAGAAGCTCGCGGATCAGGTCCCGCGCGGGCATCTCACGCTGTCGTCCCCAGTCGATGAGGTTGCCGTCGAGTCCGTAACGCACGGCGCGCCACTTGTTCTCCATGAGTAGCGAGCGGCGGTAGGTACGGAACGACAGGTTCTTCTCGTAAAGCGAGAAGAGCTTGGCGGCAACGGCCTGGCAAATGGCGGCGATAGCCACGGTCTCTTCGATACGCATCGGCAGGTCGCAGATGCGCACCTCAAGCGTCGGGAAGAATGGATGCGGACGGATGTCCCACCAGATCTTCTTGGCATTGTCGATCGAGCCCGTCTTGATGAGCAGGTTGACGTAGTTCTGGTACTCACCGTAGCTGGAAAACGCGTCCGGCAGGGCCGTCCGTGGGAAGCGTTCGAAGATCTTTGACCGGTATGACTTCAGCCCCGTATCGATCCCTTCCCAGAACGGAGAGTTTGTGCTGATGGCCAGGATGTGCGGCATGAAGTAGCGCATTTCATTCATCAGCTGTATCTGGGTCTCCCGGTTCTCGATGCCGATGTGCACGTGCATGCCGAAGATCAGCAGCGAGCGGGCAAGCACCTGCATGTCTTCGACAAGGATGCGATATCGCTCGTCGGGATAGATCTCCTGGTCCTCCCAGCGGGCGAACGGATGAGAGGACGACGCACCGATGCAGAGACCGTTCTGAGCAGCAAGGCCTGAGACGATACTGCGGATCTTGCGAACCTCGTTGAAGGCTTCCGTCGTGTTCTTGCAGATGCCGGTTCCGATCTCGAGCATCGAGCCATGCATCTCGGGTTTTATGTGCTCGTGCAGAACCTTTTCGCCCTGACCCAGAAGATCGAACTGTATGTGCGATTTCAGGTTGAAGGTGGTTGGATCGAGGACCATGTATTCTTCCTCGATTCCGAGCGTAAAGCTTGGCCGTTCATAGGGGTTGGCTGGATCGAACCAGATGCCGACCTCGTCAGATGCCATGGTGGTGTCTTTCAACAATGAATACGCCGAGAGTACGCCGAAGATAGGCAGGCAGGGGGCTGACTGCAACGAATCACCTGGTGGTACGTCGTATACTTGCCATATGCCAGAACTCAGCATCGAAGGGAATGGTCGCCTTGAACGGACGGCCATTTACTACAACGGCCAGCAGCTCGACAAGGTCCGCGAGATCTTCATCCATATCAGTGAAGACGGCGACTTTGACGCCTTGATCATGTATGTCGGCTCAGACGGCCAGCAATACACGAAGAATCTCTTCACGGACTACCTCGACAGTGTCCAGACCGAGCCCCCTGGTTTCACCTCTGAAGAAGCCACGTCACTGCAGATGCTGACCGTCGATAGTGACGGCACGCTCGAGTCAACACTGCTGCTGCGCAACAACGAAGAGCAGGAAGGCGTCGTGCGGCTCTATGTGCACATCAAGGCGCCGTCCGTTGAGGAGGGAAATGGCTTGCGCTCCTGGTTCGGTGGTTCAAAGAACATCCCCGAGCGAGCTGAGTTTGCCGCCGAGATCACCTACAGGGAAATTGACGGGTCGTTAACGACAGAAGGAGTATTCTAATGATGAAACGTTTTCTTGTTCTCTCGACGCTTGTGCTTGCTCTGCTTGCCTGGGTCATCCCGACTGACGCTCTTGCGCAGCGGCGCGGTGGCGGTTCGTTCGGCGGAAGCCGCGGCGGCGGATACGGCCGCAGCTTCCGCAGTCCAAGCAGCGGTCGCTCCTTCGGCGGATCTCGCACGCGGCAGGCTCCGCCCCCTTCACGCAACGCACCAGGTTCGAACGCGCCGACAGGCCGTTTCGGCAACGCCCCGACGTCGCGTAACGCGTTTGGAGGCAGCCGCATGAACCGTCCGGCCGACTATACCGGGCGCTACGGCGCACCGCGTGCTACCGAGCGCCAGAGCTTCCGGGGTCAGTCCGGAACATCAACGAACTACGTTGTGAATCGCTACGGCGGCATGGGAGATGGGTTCATGATGGGATACATGATGGGCAGTATTCCCTGGTACTGGTCGATGCCCTTCCACCCGGCCTTCTATTTTTCGCGTCCATACACGCATGCCAATCCCGATGGGTCGGTTGGCGTCTATCCGCCAACATTTCAGTGGGGCACGCTGATCATCACGCTGCTTGTGGTTGGAGGCATCGCCTTCATCCTCTTTACCTGGCTGCGCAATCGCCGTCGACGTATGGCATATACGACATCCGGGACGATGGCCGCGTCGTATGACGACGACGAACGTCCCGGAGCACAGAGTTCGTTTATGTAGGGGCGAGACCCCCCGCCTCGCTCTGGGCAGGCCTGTATCGCGCGCTGAGTCTGCCAGGGAACATGCGTTGGTCGCTACGCTTTTCGGAAAGACGCGGCGCAGCGCGACGACACCACAATAGGATTGGCATATATTGACGAAATGAAACTTGCTGGCGTCGTGAGATTGTCATACCAACTGTCAAAGTTCACTGTAAGCAAATAGAGGTATCGCGTGACTACTACCCCCCCCGCCGGAAAGAGCTGATTGCTCGCGCGGCGCACGATGTGTTGTGTTTGCCGTTGCAGGATTTCTGCTTGTACATGCATGTACCATGCAAGCGACTGCGCAAAAGCCGAGATTGAAACTTCTTGACTACGGTAAATGGGGCGATTCAATCGGAGTACAATGCCGCCCCGGGCCCTTGTATATCGACGATACTCTTGAAGTTAAGCCTGGAACACTTGTAGACAACAGCGAGATATACTCCACAGATAGTTGGTTCATGAGTCATGCATCAACGGTGGCCGACGTTGATCGATTCCGTGAACGCAAGGTGGATACCATTGACGTGGGTTCATGGGAGTTTTTCGACGATAGCGTTCGCAGTCGCCTTCAGGATGCCATGGGCAAGTTGGGGAGATTTCGGCTTGTCTCACGCGGTTCGATGCGTTTTTTACGTAATCCAAGATTGTATTACAAAGTTATCTTCGACGAACCCGTAAAATATACCGTCGCCGAAGCAACGTTCAAAGATAAAGGCATCTACAAGTACCCACAGTTTTCGTTCGAGGGCGTGCCTGCCTGCCTGCCTTATTCCGGTAAGCGTCGATAACGACTCATTCAGCAGTGCACCTTCCAGACCCACCGCCGTCAGTCATGGGAATATCCAAGTGACAGGCTTTCACGGCCCATACACACTCTACGACATCAGCGGCCGGATTGTAACGCACGGCGAGCTTTTTCAAGTCGATGAGAACCGGGTCTTGCAGGTCAACCCCGGCGTGTATTTTCTACAAAGTGCAACGAGTGTAAAGACTTTTATGGTTCTGCCGTAGCATCAACTTCGAAATTCGCTTGCGTGCCCGATGCGGTGCTCTCTCGTGAAGAACAAGGTACCAACGTAGCCATCGACGGTAATCCGTGGAACGTCAGCCAGGGGTATAACCAAGTGTGCGGCATCGAAAACGAAACGCCGACATGTGTATCTTTCAGCATTGATGGGGAGTCGGTGTTTGGAAAGCGCAGGCTAGAAGACTCTGAATCAACTGCTGGCAGTGCATACGTGCCAATGAGCACGGCTACATACGTCTACGAGCAGGCCACGGCCACCGTCGATGTTCTCGGTCGTAAGATACACATGGCCTGCAACGGCACCCCTGCAGAAGCCACCTATGAGGTACACGCTGTAACAGGGCAGGCACGGGTCGCGTCGAACGTGCCAGAGCTTTTTACGCACCTGCAGACCGTCACACCGGGTATATTTTCGCTTCGCGTGTACAACCCACAAACCGCTACCTGCTCGGTACTGATAATTGTCGTTCGATGACGCATGTTTCACATCCAACACAAATTTGACCATGTTTCAAAGGAGCTGTTATGAACTGCATACGTACCATTCGCTTGCTGGCCACCTTATGCACCGTCTTGCTGCCGATTCTCCTGCCCAGCCACGCATTGGCGCAGCGGAAGCTGGTGCCGGTCAAATGCAATGCCGAGGAGTTGGAAAATGGCTGGGTGTGTCTTGACTCTCTTTTTGTTGAGGAAGGCACTGTTCCGCCGGATTCGTGTGAGAGGTTCATGTTTTGGTCTGAGGTTCGGCCCGATCTTCCGTGGAGACTGCTGTTCACGAATTTTCGCATTTCCCTTTCCTTCACAGGACAGGACGCTTATGCGGATGAGTTTCGTGAACTTTGCGAATCTAGAGGTGTAATTGATAGTTCCAATGCCTACCTGCTCGACGCACAAGTGCGTGCGTTCGTAGCGTTACTGCAGGATGAAGTCGGTTTTGATCACGTTGTGGCTAGAACTATTTCACCCAGAGGAACTAAGACTCCTCCTAGGTTTTCTTGCACTATCCCGAATCCACGGTATTACAACTACTGGAAGGTGAAGCAGTTGTGGGCATTGTCGCGTGGCGCGGACACGACAGATCCCGCGGCTGTTCTGGCTTCTCAAAGAGGAACCGACCCTTATGGTATTACTGCAATGGAACTAAATCTAACGAGTCCATGCTTTATTTTTGTAAGTGTCAAAAACGATTCACCCAGCAGTACACCTTCCGGGCCCACCGCCGTCAGTCATGGGAATATCCAAGTGACGGGCTTTCAAGGCCCATACACACTTTACGACATCAGCGGTCGGATTATAACGCACGGCGAGCTTTTTCAAGGCGATGAGAACCGGGTCTTGCAGGTCAACCCCGGCGTGTATTTTCTACAAAGTGCAACGAGTGTAAAGACTTTTATGGTTCTGCCGTAGAACAAGTCAACGGGCGAGACTGCGTCTCGCCCCTACACTTTCACCGCCCATTATCCGGGGTTGATGAGCGCGATGGCAAGGAATCCGATTCTCGCGGCCCTATACAAGCATACATCCTGATGGAACAGTGGGCGTTTATCCGCCAACGTTTCAGTGGGGCACGCTGATCATCACGCTGCTTGTGGTAGGGGGCATCGCCTTCATCCTCTTTACCTGGCTGCGCAATCGCCGTCGTCGCGTTCAGGGGGCTTTTGCCGGCAGTGACAGCTCACAATGGAACGAGCCGCCGTCGGATGACAGCGGCTCGAAAAGTAGCTTCTACTGACCGTCTGCTGGGGAGTTCTTACTCGACGATCACTCCGATGGAACGGACGCCGAGCCCGTGTGTGAGGACCAGTCGATAGGCACCCTTGGCAAGACCCGATACATCGATGCTGGTTGTACCGGTATCGGTCGTCCAAGACCGCACCGCGTTGCCGGCTGCGTTCACAAGAGTTGCCTGGGAAGGGGCTTCGACATACACCGAAAGAGATGACGTGGTTGGGTTAGGCCAAACGCGGATCGAACCCATGGCCGCGACGTCCTCCGAGACGGACGTCGGCACCTGCACTGTTGCCAGAAGCTGCATTTCCACGACGGACGGCGTACCGTCGGTGGTGACGCGGAGCTTAGCACGGAATGTACCCGTGTCGGGTGCGACAAACCGCAGAGGATAGGTTATCGTGCCGCTTGCCGGAACCGTGGTCTTGGGCAACGTCGTGATGATGAATGCCGATGCAGGTGTCGCCCCCTCCGGCACGATCTCTACCTTGCTGACCGCCAGGTCCGATGCGCCGTTGTTGCGCAGTGTTGCCGTGCGTGAGCGTGACTGACCCATGTCGACCATTCCGAAGTTGACTTCGTTCGCGGTGAATGCCGGCAGCTTTGAGCCATTAGGTCCGGCATAGCGATACTGAATGATGCCGACCTCTTCACCGGAGAAGATCACAACAGGGCGGCCCACGACGTTGGCTGCTGCCGAGAGTACGCCGGCAACCGGACGCGAGAGCACCGTCTGCCAGTCTGTGCCGTTGTTGTCCGACGCATAGAGTTCACCATTCGAACATGCCAGAAGATGATGTCCTGGGTTGGCAAGCAATCGAACGGGTGTGATCTTCATGGCCGTATTGATATCTACCGTACCGGCTTTCCAGTTCAATCCGCCGTTAAGTGTTGTGGCGATGCGGAAGGGCCCGCTGGCGGAGGTGCGATAAAGCATCAGGCCATTGGTACTGTCGCGGAAGGCCAGGGAGATGACCGAGACGTTGCCGAGACCGGTAGAGCCCTGACTCCACGACTGTCCCTTATTGAGCGAGAAGAAAACCCGACCAGCCGACGTAGCCAGCCACATGGCATCGCCGTGTGCGGCGATCGCACCGGCTGGAATGGTCTCGCCGGTCAATGCCGGTGGAGTTCCGGCGATGGCCGCCCAAGAGTTTCCGCCGTTGGTGGATCGTGCAAGACCCAGCTTGCCGCTCACGGGGTTGCCAACAACGACGCCGGTTTGCGAGTCAAAAATGTGCAAGCCAGCAACCGAGGAAACGAATGTGCTGACGTCTATACTGCTCCATGACTGCCCACCATTGGCAGATCGTGATACCGTTGCCCTGCCGGCATTATTGCCGCCGAGATAAACCGATGTGGACGACATCGCACGCACGATCGATGGCGTAAATGGTATCTGCAGAAATCCTCCGGAGGCGCCCGAGGCGCGAAGCATTCCACGCTGACCAAACACCGTACCCGTTGCGTAGACCGTTCCGTCGTCGGCTATGTCTACAAGGTTCCACGCAGCAGAGCCCGA
>CANHFG010000008.1 GCA_947459875.1 Ignavibacteria bacterium | reverse complement strand
GGCAACGCTGACGAGTTCATACGATTCACTCCAGTCAAGAAAACGTAGCGCTGCCGAGCGAAGAAGGGCATTGCGTTCAAGTTTCTGCTGTGCAACGGCAAAGTCAGGACGCAGCTCTGCTTTCCGAAGCTGGTTTCGCCGGGCATCGGTGAAGATCCCCTGCAGCAGTGGCATGCTAACTCCCAGCGATGCCTCGCCGGTGGTTGTTGTCAGGTCCTCGGGGTTGATCGATGTACCCGTGCCACGCTGAAATCCCGCCTTGATCTTCGGTCCGAAGAGAAGGTCAAGGGGCTGCTCGATCGACCCCTCGAGGATCGTGAGCTTATCGGCACCGGACTTGAGCTTTGATTCATAGTTCAGCGCCAGCAGCGGATCGAAGCGGCCCAAAGCGGAGCGCAGTTCGGCATCAGCGAGCTCAGGTTCGAGATTGGCCGCCCGGATCGTCGGGTGATTCGTCTCGACGAGATCAAGGAAATCACGCAGGCTGACCGTACGCTGAGCTACAGCGGCTCGATGCGCCATTGCCATCACGAGGAAAAGGAACAGGAAACGGAATGCCGTTATCACTGCTGCTCCTTTTTGTCAGGCTTGGCCGCTGGTTTTCCTGCCTCCTTGGAAGGCGCAACCGGGTACTGCGGTGGGAAGCCCATGAGCTGACGCCAGAGCTCGAAGCCTATGGCCACGTCATCCAGCAATACCCATCCGGTAGCGTCGGTGCCCTGACGCAGATAACGGTTGCTTGGCCAGCGTCCGTATCGGGATTCTTCAGCCGGCACGATAAGCACCCGGAAACGACCCGAGCCGTCATCGGTTGCATCCACGACCTTGACACGACCATGAAACACACCCACCTGAAGTGCCTGCCAGCCTGAGAACTGAAAAGCAGGGAAGCCGCTGAACTGCAGGGAAACCAGGCGTCCGGGTTCGACCAGTGCTGCATCCATGCTGCCAACGTACAGCTCAACAGCACGATCGTCTCCAGCCGGAACGATCAGCGCAAGGGGCGTACCTTCTTTGACGGTCATGCCTTCGCCAAACTTCTCAATGCGAACGATCACACCGGAGATCGGTGCAAGGACCACACCGGCGCCGCGCCGACCCTCGGCGTTCGACACGCGGATGTCCATTTCGTGCATGTTTGAATAGGCCTGGTTGACCACGCGCTCTTCTTCAGCAGAGAAAGCTTCGATATCCTGGCGGGCCGCCGTAAGCCCCGTCCATGCGGACACCGAATCGGCAACAGCCTTTTGCAGGCCGAGCTGTGCCGATTCAAGCTCCCTTCGGGCCACAAGGTCCTGTTTGAATAGCGTGTCGGCCCGATCGTATCGAATGCGCGCTGTCGATGCTTCGATCTTGGCATTATCGAAGCGCGCCTTGGCAGCTTCATAGCGCTGTTCGGCCTGACGTCGACGTTGCATGGCGACTTCGATGGACTGCTCCTGGGCAGCAAAGGTGCGCCCACGCAGCAGTTGAAGACGTTCGATGATCTCGGTGTCCATGAAGTTGACGTTGATATCAGCCATCACAAGAATGGTGTCGCCCTTGTTGACGCGATCTCCTTCTTTGACGTACCATCGGGTGATACGACCGCTGATGGCGCTCTCAACCGCCTGAGGTCGTGCCTGCGGCGTAAATGACGTCACGCGTCCACTGCCGACCACAGACTGCTGCCATGGGACGAAGACAAGAAACAGGATCGATCCGAAAAGGAATGACAGCAGGATGATAACAAGGGGGCGATGCACTGACGGACTGCCGAGCAGGTCCATCGAAAAGCGATTCGATGTCATTGTGCACCTCCACCTGGAGATTGCCGGCGAAGGATCAGCGAGCGGACATCTTCACGTTCAGCGCAGACCTCATCAAGCGTACCGGAGCAGACAAGAGACCCCTGCGAGAGTACGTGCACCCTGCTGGTCGCACTGATGATGTCAGTGTCGAACGAGATGTTCACAACTGTGCACGAGGTCATCTTCATCAGCGAGTCAACCAGGCGCATCTTCAGACCATCTTCCAGGCCCTGGAAGGCACTGTCGATGATGATGATGGCCGGCTTTCCAAGCAGAACGCGAGCCAGAAGAATGCGACGTCGCACACTGTACGAAAGGTTCGCTCCAAGGGCGAGGACCTCGGTCTCCTGGCCACGGGGAAGGCGGCGAACTTCATCACGCAGTAGGCAGAGATTCATCACCTCTTCGATGTCTGCCTCGGATACCATGCGTCCGAGCGTGATGTTGTCGCGGACGCTTCCCGGAACCAGGGCGTCGTCAGGATCCAAATACCCAACGTGCTGGCGAAGCGACGCCAGATCTGCCAGCTTGGTATCGACACCGTTAATACGGACCTGACCGCGCGTGGGCAGCAACAGACCGATGATCAGTTTCGCGATCGTCGACTTACCACTACCACTTCCGCCGACGATGCTGACGTGTTCACCGGCACTGATGCTCAGCGATACATCGCGAAGCACGGACGACGACCCATCGGTGAATGAGACGTTCTCCAACACGACTGATTCTGAATCGCTGGTGGGCGGCACGATCTGTCCGACGCCGTGTTCGGTCGGCAGCTTTGTGATGGTCTGCAGTTTGTAGATCGCCGCGGCAAAGTCGTAGAAGTCATCGAACTGCACCAGAAGCTTCTCGATCGCACCGATGATCATCACGATGATGATCTCGGCAGCTACAAGCTGTCCGAGCGAGATCGCTTCTTCGAGCACCAGGATCCCTCCCAGTGCCAGAATCCCGACAGTTGCAAAGGCCTTGAAGATGTATGAGCCGAGCATCTGGCGCGCCATGATGCGGAAATGGCGGGCCTTGGCATCGACGTACTCCACGTTGAGTACATCCAGCCGGTCGGCTGCATAATCTGCCGCACCGTCAAGTTTGATCGAGCGCTGATTCCGGGCGACCTCTTCGAGCCATGCCGCCGTGGAGTATTTGGCATTTGAAACCGCCAGCGAAGTCGTCAGAGCGCCGCGCCCGAGTAGGAAGACCAAAACTGGGATGAAAGCCAGAAAGATCAAATCGTACACGAGGAAGAACGGGTGGTAGAGAAACAGTACCAACAGACCCGTCAGGAGCATGAGCAAAGCACCGACGCCTTCCAGGAGGAACTTGCCGATCACTTTCTGAACGGTGATGACATCGAAGAACCGGTTGACAAGCTCCGGCACATACATCCCGCGAATGGCATCTTCACGCAGGCGTGGGATGCGCTGCACGATATCAAAGGCCGTCGTCACAAACAGTCGACGCTGGATGTAATCAATCACGTGGCGCTCAAGAACCATCATGACGGCAATGGCCAGCATGGAGATGAAGACCACGACACAGAGCACAACGAGCTGGCGGCTGAATACGCCAAGCGCAACAGCATTGACCACTGCCTGACTGCTGAGCGGGACGACCAGTCCGAGGAGACTTATGAACGTTGAGTAAACCACGACAATGAGAATGTCGCGCTTCTCGGCAAGCAGGAGCGTCTTCATCAGCGGCCAGACATCACGGAACCGCACAGACTTCTTAGCGCCGCCCTTGGCCCCATATGCTCCCGAGCTTGGAAGACCGGAATCTTCGGCTTTGAGGAACGAGTGCTGCGCTATAGGGATCACGATGCAGTCGTAGGACTCGATCTCCGAGCGAAGTTTCGACCAGGTGGTCGTCTCTTCCGTGCCATCTGAAAACTGCGTGACGAGGTAGGCGGAGGATCCCTTCCGTTCGGCATGCCGAACATGTCCCGAACTGTCCACCCAGATGAGCATTGCCGGATCGTCGGCCAGAGATCCGCCTCTGCGGCGGAGCGAGGCAACAATGCCGATGTCACGCAGGATCGCCGTCAGGCGCTCAAGCGAGATGGATTGCGCTCCGATGCACTCGTCAACACGGTTGAAAATGGTGACGTTGATGTCGGAGATGTTTGAACGTTCTGCTGTACGGTGCAGACATTGCTGCAGCTGCTGACGTAGTGGCCTCATGAGGTGCAATGCCCCCCGCGGCGGAACTCGTGCAGCGTACCGTCGATGTACCAGAGTGTAGTCTTCATGTTGCGAGGCCCCTAGACGAAATGCCCGTTTGAATCATGCACGAAAGCAAACATGGGGATTATTTTCTCAGTTCCGCTGCCAGATATTGTCCCGTAAGCGACCCCATAGCAGCGGCCACATCTTCGGGTGTCCCGGTTGCAACCACGCGTCCACCATCACGGCCGCCACCCGGACCGAGATCGATGATATGGTCGGCGCTGACGATGACATCGAGGTTGTGCTCGATCACCACCACGGTATTGCCACGATCGACCAGTCGGTGCAGGAGTTTCATCAGCACGCTGATATCCTCAAAATGCAGTCCGGTCGTGGGCTCATCAAGCAGATACAGGGTCTTGCCAGTGTATGACTTGGCAAGCTCCGTAGCGAGCTTTACGCGCTGTGCCTCGCCCCCTGAGAGCGTTGTTGCCTGCTGCCCCAGGCTGATGTAGGACAGGCCAACATCCATGAGTGTTTGCAACCGCGATGAGATGCGGGGGATCTCGGAGAAGAACTCCCGTGCCTCTTCGACGGTCATATCCAGAACATCAGAGATGGACTTGCCTTTGAACTTCACGACGAGTGTTTCGGCATTGTATCGCTGTCCGGCACACGTTTCGCACGGTACGTAGACGTCGGGCAGGAAATTCATCTCGATCTTCTTCAGACCCACCCCTTCGCACTCTTCGCAACGTCCACCGGAGACATTGAAGGAAAAACGACCGGCCTGGTAGCCGCGGATTCGTGCCTCGGGTAGCATCGTGAAAAAGTCGCGGATGAGCGTGAACAGCCCCGTGTACGTGGCCGGATTCGACCTTGGTGTGCGACCGATAGGGGACTGATCTATTTCGATGACCTTGTCAACGAACTCCAGTCCATGGATAGACGAATATTCCAAAGGCCGAAGCTCCGACCGATGAAGCCGGGCGGCAAGGATTGGGTATAGTGTATCATTGACCAGCGAACTCTTCCCCGATCCGCTCATACCGGTGATGCAGGTAAAGGTTCCGATTGGGACTTGCAGATCGACGTTCTTGAGGTTGTTGCCGCGAGCCCCTTTCAGTTCAAGGACCTTGCCGTTTCCGGTTCGACGCGTCTCGGGACGATACACGCGCCGCTGTCCGCTGAGGTACTGAAGAGTGATCGACGAGGAGCCCGAAGCGTCGCCCCGTCGGATGATGTCTCCGATTTCTTCCGAAGATTTCACCGCCACGATCGAGCCACCGTGGACACCGGCACCCGGACCGACGTCGATCATCGTATCCGACTCTTCGATCATCTCCCGGTCGTGTTCCACCACGAGGACGGTGTTGCCGATGTCGCGCAGCCTCTTGAGTGATTCGATCAGCTTTCGATTGTCATGCTGATGCAGTCCGATCGATGGCTCATCGAGCACATACGTCACCCCCACAAGATGCGAGCCGATCTGTGATGCCAGCCGGATGCGCTGAGACTCTCCGCCAGAGAGGCTGCGAGCACTTCTGTCGAGCGTCAGGTAACTCAGGCCCACATCATCGAGAAACTGCAGTCGTTGATTGATCTCCTTGAGGATCAGAAAGGCGATCGTGTTCTGACGTTCGTTAAGGCGCGTGTGGAGATCGGCAAACCATGAACGTGTTTCGATGATGTCCAGCCGACCGAGGCTGACGATGTTCTCGCCGGCAACAAGCACGTGCATGTGCGGAATCTTCAGACGTCCACCGTCACATGTGCGGCAGGTAATGGTGGAGAAGTGCTTCTCTACCGACTTCCGAACGGCCGTTGATGATGTCTGCTCGTACTGATGACGGATCGACGGAAGCACACCGATGAAGGCATGACGAGCAGATGTTCCGCGATGCTGCGTCTGCAAACGCATATCGGCATCTCCGTAAAGCAACTCGTCCAGCAGTGCTTCATCGATCGTGTTCACAGGGACGGTGGTCGAGATCTTCCGAAGCTCGCACCAGGCAAGTACCTGCTTCCACAGCCACGTATCGCGACGAGGTCCAAGGGGTGCTATGGCTCCTGAGGCCAGCGAGACCGACCGGTCTGGAAGCACCAGAGCCGGGTCGAAATCCTGCAGCTCTCCGAGCCCATCGCACGTGGCGCAGGCACCGTAGGGAGAGTTGAAGGAGAACATGTTTGGGGCCGGTGTCTCGTATGACGTGCCGCACTGTGGACAGGCATAGCTGGTGCTGAAGAATCGTTCGGCCCAGATATCGGGCTCTTCTTCGTGCAGAATAGTGATGCCCCCTTCGCCAAGCTGAAGAGCCATCTCGATGCTGTCGGTCATCCGCTTGGTCGGTTCTGCCTCTACAACAAGCCGGTCAATGACCAGCTCGATGGTATGCATCTTATACCGAGCCAGCTGCATACCCTGCGTGATCTCCGTCAACTCGCCATCAATGCGTACGCGCGTGTAGCCCTGACGTCTGTATGACTCGAGTTGCTCGCGGTAGTGTCCTTTGCGTCCCTTTACCACGGGTGAAAGTATCTGTATTCGGCGACCGATACCAAGCGCAAGGATCGCACTGATGATCTGATCGACCGTTTGCTGCTGCACGGGGATGTTGCATGTTACGCAGTGCTGAATGCCCACCTTGGCAAACAGCAGGCGCATGTAGTCGTATATCTCCGTAACCGTCCCCACCGTTGAGCGCGGACTCATGCCGGTGCTCTTCTGCTCGATGGATATTGCCGGGGAAAGCCCCTCGATGGTGTCGATGTCGGGCTTCTTCATCACCCCCAGAAACTGCCGCGCATAGGCCGAAAGGCTCTCGACGTAGCGGCGCTGACCTTCAGCAAAGATCGTGTCGAAGGCGATCGAGGACTTGCCCGAACCACTGAGCCCCGTAATGACCACCAGCTTGTCACGGGGAATATCCAGGTCGATGCCTTTGAGATTATGCTCACGAGCACCCCGGATCGAGATCGTTGTGATCTCGGTCTCATCAAATGTGGAAGACTCGGGTAAGGTGCTGGTTGTCATCGCTTTGCTGGAGATAATCTGGCAAATCTACCCTCTATTAGCAGATGACTACTTGTATAAAACCTGACCATTGGTCATTTTTGCGACCCATAGTCAGAATATTGACCACTGGTCATAGCACAAGGACGTCTCCATGACACGTTTTGCCCTGAGTCTCGCGGCAGCCCTAGCCGCTCTTTCCATGCTGGCCACAGCGCAGGTTCGGCAGCTTTCGCTCGATGCTGCCATTGAGATGGCGATCAAGCAGAACGAGACAATTGCCGTAGCACGCCTTGGCGTCAAGCGGGCCGAGTCGCAGGTACGCGAGGCCCGCGGCACGGCATTGCCTTCGCTGAACGTCTCGGCCGGCTTTAATCACAACATCCAGCTGCCGGTGTTCTTCTTCCCGAATCCAGCAACGGGGGAGATATCACCACTGCGGTTTGGTCTGACGAATGCCTATAACGTCACCACACAGATCCAGCAGATCCTCTTCAACAATTCAGTGTTCACGGCGATATCCGCCTCGAAGCTCTACAGTGATGCAGCTGAGGCGCAACTTGATGCTGCGGTTGCCGAAGTGGTCACCGAAACCAAGAAGCGATACTACCAGGCCGTGGCCGCAAGCGGCTATGCAACGGTGGCTGAGGCCTCGCTGACGAACATTATCGAGCTGCAGCGCAATATCACGGCCCTGTTCGGAGAGGGACTTGTTGCTGAATTTGACAAGATCAGAGCCGATGTCGCCGTAGCGAATGCTCGTCCGATGGTGCTTCAGGCCAAGTCGGGCAAGTACGCCGCACTGGCGGCCCTGCAGACCTACATCGGCATGAGTCTTGCTGACTCCATCGTTGTGTCGGAAGGGGGCTTCCCAGCGATCGCCGAGACACCCGATGCCGAACGGTCCATTACACAGGCCGTTAACGAAAATCTCGACCTACGGGCCCTGCGCCATCAGATCGATGTCGGCACTCGCATGGTTGACCTCAGCCGGTCGGACTTCTATCCAACGCTTGCGGCCTTTGGACAGTGGCAGAACCAGGGGCAGAGTGAATCTCTCAGCGGCTGGCAGAGTGCCTCCAGTACGGTCGTCGGGCTGAGCTTTTCGATGAATCTGTTCGACGGTCTGCGTACGAGCGAAAAAGTCGAGCAGGCACAGATCGACGTGCAATCTGCGCGAGAGCGACTTAATCAGGTCTCAAACCTGATCAATCTTCAGGTGCGTACGCTGATCAATCAGCTCGAGTCGGCCCGTCAGCGTTCTTTGGCGCAGCGCTCCACGGTGGACCAGGCACAGCGCGGTTTTGAGATCGCCCGTGTGCGCTATCGTGAGGGCACCGGAAGCCTGCTCGAGATCAATGATGCGGAGACATCTCTGGCGCAGGCAAGGCTTAATGCCATTTCGGCACTGGTGGATTATCACGTCACGCGAGCTGATTTCGACCGGGCCACCGGTCAGATCGACCGCTCTTACTGGCGCTTTTTGCGTCAGGAATCAAAGTAGCACGGCGACAATGGGAACGATCCAGCGCAAAGAACGCGAGCGTGATCAACGCCGCAAGGCCATCCTGGCCTCGGCGCGGGCTGCCTTTGTTAAACACGGTATTGCTACCACAACGATGGAGCGCATCGCTCAGGAAGCGGAGCTGGCCAAAGGCACGCTCTATCTCTATTTCCGAAGCAGGGAAGAGCTGCTTATGGGGCTTCTGGCAGATGACCTAGCAGCGCTGACAGCGTCGATGACGACGGTGGCGGAAAGCCCTCTTGCACCTCCGGAGAAGCTCGCATCGGCGTTTCGCACGTTCTACACCTACTCCCAGGAGAACCAGTTCTTCTATCAGGTCATGACGCAGACGAATATTGGGCTGCTGCTTCAACCAAACTGCGAAACATCGATCATCGCAGACTTCATAAGTGTAAATGAGCGTCTGATCTCGCTGGTAGAGGGCATCGTCAGCGAGGGCGTGGCTGCAGGATATTTCTTCCTTCATGGTCCGATACGGACCGTAGTGGCAGAGATCATCATTGCCATGAAGGGCTCCGTCATGATCCTGCGTAACAATCTCATTCCACCGGGCTGGGTTACCGAGCCGGAGCAGGTGATCCTGCACGACATCGTTCAGCTGATCATACGTGGACTCGGTCGCTCACCTTCACCTACACAGGCCAACTGACTGATATGAGAACCATTGTTGTTTCCGGGTGGTGCGCGGCCTTCGTGCTGACAGCTCTCATGGCGTCCGGTCTCACCGGATGTGATACGTCCGACAAGACGGTTCGTCCGCAGCGTCGCTCGATCACCCAGGCCGTCTACGCGTCGGGAAAGATCTTCCCGGTGGGTTTTCATCGTGCATCATCGAAGATGCCCGGAATCGTGCAGGAGATCCTGGTCCAACCCGGCGATCTGGTCACGACCGGACAGCCCCTTCTGCGGATCCGTGCCACATCATCAGATCTTGCCGTTGAGTCAGCCCAGACGGTCTATGGACTTGCCCGGGAGAATGCCAATGATCAGGGGGCTGTTCTACGGTCGGTAGTTGCCGAACTCGAAGCAACCCGCGCGAAGCTCGAACTCGATTCCATGACGGCCGCGCGCACAAAGCGACTTCTGTCGCAACAGGCAACCTCGCAATCGACGTATGACGCGGCAAAGACGCAGTATGAGGTCTCTCAGCGTCAGTACGAAAAGGCACGCGACGTGTATGAATCCACGCGTCGACGTCTGGCAACCGAGCGGCGCACAGCCGAACTCAACGTATCTATCCAACGATCGCTGCGCGATGACTTCATCGTAACGGCTTCAGCGGCGGGACGTGTTTACGATGTCTTACCGAAGGTCGGTGAATTGGTCATGCCGCAACAGCCACTTATTGAGATCGGCCAGGCTGAGAGCATCGAGGTGGAGCTTGCCATCGATGAAAGCGACATTGCTCTTGTGGCCGTCGGTCAGCGTGTTGCATTTGCCATCGACGCGCTCAAGGGGCGGGTGTTCTCCGGCACGGTTACGTCGATCACGCCACGGGTATCGGGCATGGACAAGACAGTAAGCGTAAGCGCCAGTATAGAATCCGATGGAATGCAGCTGCTGCCGGGTATGTCCCTCGAAGCCAACATCGTCGTGTCTCGCAAAGAGCGCGCGCTGGTGCTTCCCAGAGAATTTGTCCCAGCCGATAGGATCGTGACCGTTCGTCGTGATGGTACCGAGCAGCGGGTGCGGTTGAACGTCGGCATTGAAGATCTGCGGTTCGTCGAGATTCTCTCAGGCCTCAACGAGACCGACGAGGTTGTTCTGTGAAAAAGACGTCCACCAGAAGCCCCCTCCTCAATATTGCATGGGTGCACCTCATCAGCAAGAAGAGGCAAACCGTTGTGGCAATGCTCGGGGTGATGTTCGGGGTTACGGTGTTCATCTTTCAGGCCGGTCTGCTGACGGGTCTGCAGAGCTACTTCATCGAAAAGACCGTCAACACCACAGCCCACGTGCATATCTACAACGACGTTCGTGTGGCGCGGCCCAACGTGCTGGATCTCGAGTCGGATACAGCGAGCACATGGACCGTGGTTCGCAACCAGAAGCCCCGTGATGAGGAACGTCGGCTGCGCAACGGCTATCAGATACTGCGCGAGATTGAACGCGACGCACGCGTTGAAGGCGTGGCTCCTTATCTCGGTCTGCAGGGCATCCTGCGCTATGGTATGTCGCAGCAGGCCGGCACGCTTGCCGGCATCGATGTGCAGCGCGAGGATCAGCTGTTTCATGTGGCCGAAAATCTGATCGCCGGTGAGCTTGTGCGCATGGAGACACTTCCAAATGCCGTGATCCTGGGATCAGGACTGGCCGAGAAACTCGGGGCGCGACTCAACGACAACATCACTGTGATTTCTTCGCGTGGTGTTTCGTTGGATATGAAGGTTGTCGGGATATCCAAGACCGGCATCACCTTGCAGGATAATTCACGAGCATACATCTCCATCCGCAACGCCCAGCGTCTGCTGCAGCAGTCGGCAGCGTATATCACGGACATCAACGTACGGCTTCGCGATGTGGACGTCGCGCAGTCGATCGCCACCGAGTATCAGAGTGTATTCGGCTATAAGGCCGAAGACTGGAAGGCCGCCAACGCCAACGTCTTCGGGATCTTTCGCATCCAGAACCTGACGGTTTTGTTTGTGATCATTTCGATCCTTGTCGTGTCGGGCTTCGGCATCTTCAATATCCTCATGACCATCATCTACGAGAAGATGCCCGACATCGCTATTCTCAAGGCGATGGGATATCGTGATAGGGACATCCGGCGGGTGTTCCTTCTTGAATCGGTCGCCATTGGCACTACGGGCGGACTGCTGGGACTTCTGCTCGGTTTCATTACTTCCAAGATCGTCGGAATGATTCCGCTGAACATCCAGGGGTTTGTCAGTGTCCAGTATCTGATCATCAACTTCAATCCGCTGTTCTATCTGGCAGCCTTTGGTTTCGCGCTCGTTTCCACAACCGTCGCAGGATACTTCCCGGCTCGAAAGGCGGCACGATTCGACCCGGTGGAGATCATACGGAGCCGATGATGAGTTCACCTATCATTACTGCGACACATGTCACCAAGACCTTCACCGAACCGGTGGAGTTCAAGGTCCTGAAAGATATCTCCCTGACGGTCAATAGGGGAGAGTTCGTGGTACTTGTCGGTCCATCAGGAAGCGGTAAGACGACGCTCATGTATGCACTGTCGACGCTGGATACCGATTACGACGGTTCGATCACGATTGATGGCATTGATGTACGCAGTCTTGATAAGGACGCCATCGCGGATTTCCGAAACTCAATGATCGGATTTGTGTTTCAGTTCCACTACCTGCTGCCGGATTTCACGGTGCTTCAGAACGTCATGCTGCCGGCTCAGCGTCGGGGTATTCTTTCGGCAGAAGAAATGGAAGACCGCGCAATGAAGACTCTCTCAATGCTCGGTGTTGCTGATCAGGCTAAAAAGAAGTCCAGCAAGCTTTCCGGTGGACAGCAGCAACGTGTGGCCATTGCGCGCGCACTGATCAACGAGCCCAAGATCATTTTCGGTGATGAGCCCACGGGGAATCTCGACACAAAGAACACCGGTCTGGTGCTCGACATTCTCAATGAGCTCAAGGCGGAATTCAACCAGACCATTCTGATGGTCACGCACGATGTGCAGTTCGCACGTCGCGCTGACCGAATCATATCGATCCGTGACGGACGGATCGTTGGCAACGAAGAACATTATTCACCATCATCACACTGATGTTTATGAAGCGACCACTCTGGCTGCTACCTCTTTTCGTTCTTCTGATCTCCTGCGGTGAGTCGGAGAACCCCTCACCGAAACAACGACTTGATCAGCTGCGGACGGAGAAGCTCCGCATCGAGAATGAGATCAAGGCGCTTGAAGCATCGCTTCCGGACGACCAGAACGGCTCCTCCGCAATGCCGGTGTCGGTGGTCGATGTCACGACGTCCGATCTCGTGCACCTTGTCGACGTCAAGGGCACGGTCGATGCACGCTCAACCATCACCCTGTCACCACAGATGGGTGGTCGTATCACACGCGTCAACGTCACGCCCGGTCAGGCCGTGACTGCCGGCCAGGTGCTGGTTGAGATGGACGATGAACTGATCCGTAAGGGGATCAAGGAGATTGAGGTTCAATTGGACTTCGCCCGCACCCTGTTTGAGAAGCAGAAGCGGATCTTCGAGCAGAAGGCCGGTAGTGAGATCCAGTACCTGACGGCCAAGAATCAGCTTGAAGCGCTTGAGCGTCGTATGGAATCGCTCCGCGAGCAGCAGACGATGTCGCGTATCACCGCCCCGCGCAGCGGATTTGCCGAGAACATCATGGCCAAGGTTGGTGAAATGGCCATGCCGGGAATGCCGGCGCTGACCATCGTCAACATGAGCGACGTACGGGTTGTTGTGGATGTTGCCGAGACGTTCCTGTCAACGGTCACGCTCGGAGATAGAGTGATAATAGAGTTTCCGGAGATCGGTGACACGCTCACAACGGCCATCAAGGCGGTCTCCCGTCTGGTCAACCCGTCCAGTCGCACCTTCCGGCTTGAGATCCCGATCAGCCCCGTTCCATCTTCACTGCGCCCGAACACGACCTGCCGCGTCTCCATCAATGATGTCACGCTGAAGAATGTGCTTGTGCTTCCGCTCTCGGCCGTGTTGCAGGACAATCAGGGGTCGTATGTGTACTGCGTCGATGACAAGGGGCTTGTGCGACGTTCAAATGTTGTGACGGGACTTGCCTCGGGTGGAAACGTGCAGATCACCACCGGTCTCGAGCGCGGTCAGCGCGTGATCGTCAAGGGGGCTACCATGGTCTCTGCTGGTCAAAACGTTCGGATCGTGGGGTAAGACGCATCATGCAACACCATAAAAGCTTTCCCATCACCGCGTGGGCCGTCGAAAACCGTACGACGATCTACGTGCTCATGGTCATCATCAGCGTACTTGGGATTCTGACCTATATCAGGCTACCCAAGGAGCAGTTTCCTGATATCGTCGTTCCGACCATTCTGGTGTCGACGATCAACGCCGGTACTTCCCCGACGGACATCGAGAATCTGATCACTCGCCCGATCGAGAAGCAGATGAAGTCGGTGGCGGACGTAAAGAAGGTCACCAGCAATAGCATCCAGGATGCCTCGATCGTCGTTGTTGAGTTCACCACGGACATCGATCCGGTGGTGGCCAAGCAACGTGTGAATGACGCAGTCGACCGTGCCCGCACCGAGTTGCCGACGCAGCTGACAAAGGAACCGCAGGTAGCTGAGATCGACTTCTCGGAGTTCCCGATCATGAACATCAACATCTCGGGAACGGTTGGTCTCGAGGCACTCAAGCAATACGCCGACGAGCTCAAGGACAAGCTCGAAGCGCTACCGGAGATCCGGCGGACTGATGTCATCGGCGCGCTCGAGCGTGAGATCCGTGTAGATGTGGATCCCTATCGATTGCAGGCTCTCGGTTTGTCGTTCGATGACGTGTCGCGTGCGATCGGTTCGGAGAACGTGAACATCTCCGGAGGTGAACTGCTCAACGCCGGTGTGCGGCGCAATCTGCAGGTCAGCGGTGAGTTTGCCTCTGTCGAGCAGATCAACAGTGTTGTCGTGCGCAGCTTTCGGGGCGTGACGGCCTATGTACGTGATGTGGCTTCGGTGCGCGAAACCACGAAAGAGCAGCAGAGTTTTGCGCGCCTGGACGGCAAGGAAGTCGTCACGCTCGCAGTGCTCAAGAAGGCCGGTGAGAATCTGATCGCCGCCTCGGACAAGATCCAGGAGATCGTCAGCGAGTACAGCGAAAAGCGTCTGCCGTCAACGGTCAAGATCACGATCACCAACGACCAGTCTACGGCCACACGGATCAATCTTGCCGATCTGATAAATACGATCATCATTGGCTTCCTGCTTGTGACCATCGTGCTGATGTTCTTCATGGGCGTACAAAATGCCCTGTTTGTTGGTCTTGCCACGCCCCTTTCTTCTTTCATGGCCTTCCTGGTGATGCCGGGGCTTGACTTCACGTTCAACATCGTGGTGACTTTTGCCTTCCTGCTGGCTCTGGGAATCGTTGTCGATGATGCCATCGTGGTGATCGAGAACACGCACCGTCTGCACACCAAGCATGACCTCGACGTGAAGACAGCCACGAAGTATGCTGCAGCCGAGGTCTTCGCGCCCGTGGTTGCCGGCACGCTTACGACACTTGCGCCATTCTTTCCGCTGCTCTTCTGGCCCGGCCTCGTTGGCGAGTTCATGGTCTATCTGCCGGCTGTATTGATCATTACGCTAACGGCCTCGCTCATTGTTGCCTACATCATGAATCCGGTGTTTGCCGTTGATTTCATGGAAAGACGTCCGGTGGTGATGACGCAGCGACGCCTGTTGATCACTGGCGGCGGTGTTGGCCTGCTCGCGGCGCTCGGTATTGTGAGCGGTCAGTTGTGGATCACGACGCTGGCGCTCTTCACAGTGGTCTTCTGGTACGTGAACCGTCGTTACATTACGCCGCGTCTGATCCTGCCGTTTCAGCACCGGACGTTGCCGGCTATCATGTCGGCATATCGATCCACGCTGCGTTGGTCTCTTCATGGAAAGCGGCCGTATTTGATCCTTGCTTCGATGGTTGCCCTTCTGATCGCAACATTTGCCATCACGATCGTAGCCATGCGTCCGCCGACGTTTTTCCCGGAAGGAGAGCCCAACAACGCCTTCGTGTACGTTCAGTTGCCGATCGGTACTGACGCCGTTGAAACCGATAGCGTCGTCAAGATCGTCGAGCAGCGCATACAGAAGGAACTGGGGCCATCGAACCCGCTCGTCAAGTCCGTGATTTCCAACGTTGGCTTGGGTGCCGGCGATCCTCGTAACCCGGATCGCACGGTCACACCGCACAAGGGCAAGGTCACGGTGGCCTTTGTCGAGTATCAGAAACGTGGTGGCAAGAGCACGGGTGAATATCTCGGCCGCTTCCGTAAGGTGCTCGCTGATCTGCCGGGTGTAGAGATCGTGGTCGACAAGGAATCCAACGGACCACCAACCGGAAAGCCGGTGAATATTGAGATCGCCGGCGACGACTTTGAGACACTGACGGCACTGGCCGAGCAGATCCGTGTATATCTGACCGATACGGCGAAGATCGCCGGTGTTGAGCGTCTTCGCAGTGACCTTGTGCGCAACAAGCCCGAGCTAGCGGTTATCATAGACCGCCAGAAGGCCAATGCCGAGGGTATCAGCACTGTTCAGGTGGGCATGATGCTGCGTAGCAGCATGTATGGCTCCGAGGCAACCAAGTTCCGTTCCGGAGAAGACGAGTATCCCGTGCAGGTCCGATCGATCGAGCGCGTGCGCAGCGACGCCGAAGCGCTGATGAATCAGCCGGTGTCGTTCATGGACATGAGCACCGGACAGTATCGCCAGGTGCCGGTGGCTTCCATTGCAACGCTGCAATACACATCGACGTATGCGGGCATCAATCGAAAGAACCAGCGTCGCGTCGTGACACTGGGGTCGAACCTGCTCGAAGGATACAATGAGAACGCTGTCAACACAGAGATCCGAGCCGCCCTGCAGGGCTATGCGCTACCGGACGGTTACACGGTAAAGCTCACTGGTGCACAGGAAGAGCAGCAGGAAAGCGCAAGCTTCCTCGGCTTTGCGTTCCTCATTGCCGCTCTACTGATCTTCCTGATCATGGTCACGCAGTTCAACTCCGTTGCCAAACCGCTGCTTGTGATGGTGACGGTGGTCTTCAGTCTTATCGGCGTCCTGCTGGGCTTTGTGATCTTCCAGATGACATTCTCGATCGCCATCACCGGTGTGGGCATTGTTGCTCTTGGTGGGATCGTCGTGCGCAATGGTATTGTGCTTCTGGACTTCACGGATGTTCTTCTGTCGCAGGGATGGAGTCTGCGCCGTGCCGTCATCGAAGGGGGCGCGATCCGCTTCAATCCTGTTATCCTCACGGCAGGGGCGACGATCCTCGGGCTAGTGCCGCTGGCCATTGGACTGAACGTGGACTTCTGGGAGCTGATCAATCTGCGTAACCCGCACTTCCACATCGGCTCCGACAGTGTGGCGTTCTGGGGTCCGCTGGCATGGGCCATCGTCTATGGTCTGGGCTTCTCGACCTTTCTTACGCTCGTTGTCGTGCCGTGTATGTATTACATCCTGGCACGGCGTGGCATCAAGCGACAACTGCGCCGTGCTCGTGCCGAGCGTGCTGCCGAAGCTCTTACTTCTTCTTGAAGTCGAGTGAAGCGCTGTTGATACAATAGCGCAGGCCAGTAGGTTTTGGACCGTCGTCGAATACGTGACCGAGGTGCGCCCCGCAACGGGCACAAAGCACCTCGGTGCGTTCCATCATGAGTGAATTGTCCTCGTGAAGTTCCACGTTGGTCTTTGCCACAGGATCAAAGAAAGACGGCCAGCCAGAACCGGATTCAAACTTGGTGCCGCTTGGAAAGAGCTCCGTTCCGCAACAGCGGCAGAGGTAGATACCCTCGTCGTGGTGGTTCCAGTACTTGCCCGTGAAGGCACGTTCAGTCCCTTTCTTGCGAGCGATGCGGAACTCCTCGTCGGAGAGTTCCTTGCGCCACTCATCGTCGGTCTTCTGTATGCGGTTCATCGGTGTTGCCTTCCTGGTTGCGGTAGAATAGATCGTGACGGTCTTCGTGCCAGACTTCGATCCTGTCTGGCCGTTGGTAGGGGGCGTGCAGGCAATGGTAAACGTTGCCAGCATCAGCAGTGTGATGATACTCATCGGATAAGAACAGTTGGTGAGATCTCAGGGGGCTTTTCACTCCGGTCATACTGCACGTGATGCAGAAACAGTCCCGAGGGTGGAGCCGTCTTTGTGGCTGGAAACGATGACTGTGTCGACAAAAGTTCACGCAGCTGATCCGGCGTAACGGTCCGGCGACCGCATTCGACGATCATGCCGACCATCTGGCGAACCATGCGCCAGAGGAAATGCGAGCCACGAACATTGATCAGAATGGTGGGGCCCCACGTGTACATACGACATGCCTCAAGGTCGACCGTCGTCGATTTTGCCTCGGGGTCGTCCTGCGTGAACGAGCGAAAGTCATGAAACCCCTCAAAGATCCCGCAAGCCCCCTGCATCATATCCAGATCAAGGCGGTCCTTGATCCACCAGACGTAGCGCTTGCCGAAGGCAGTTCGGCGCTGCGAGATCTGATAGATGTACGAGCGCGATATCGCGTTGTGCCGGGCGTGAAATCGGGGATGAGCTTTTTCGGTTTGCAGGATGTTGATGTCGGCCGGCAGAAGATCATTGATCTTCATCTGCAAGATTGCCGGAGAGAGCATCGTGCGGGCCTCGAGGTGTGCAACCTGAGCAAGTGCATGAACGCCCGCGTCGGTGCGACCCGAACCCATGAACTCGAAGTCATCGCTGCCGAGAACGGTTCTCATCGCGCCGATGATCTCACCCTGAACAGTCCGAGCATTCTTCTGCGCCTGCCAACCGGAATACCGCGTACCTTCGTATTCAACCGTCATTCGGAATCGTGCCATGCACCAAGATAGGGAACTTGAGATCGGGAGGATGACACTTGCTGATGCCATTGAGCGCTATATGCAGAGCCATCCCGAAGAATCTGACACGTGCGAGAGATTTCTCGACTTTGTGAGACGTGAGCCTGGTTGCTTCCATAGGAGCACACTCGAGGGTCATGTAACGGGGTCGGCGTGGGTTGTGGACACTCGCGGCAGCCATACCCTGCTGACGCATCACCGAAAGCTGGACAAGTGGTTGCAGCTTGGAGGTCACGCCGATGGTGATCACGACGTCGTACGCGTTGCCCTGACAGAGGCTCGTGAAGAGTCCGGCATCGCAGACGTACGCTTGCTGCATCCGGAGATTTTTGATCTTGACATCCACGTCATTCCGGCCCGTTCGTCGGAGGCGGAACATCTGCACTTCGACGTGCGTTACGTCGTGCTCGCCGGGCACGCTGATCATGTCGTTGGGCTGGAGTCGTTTGACTTGGCATGGGTACCCGTCGATCGGATAACTGATTTCACCAACGAAGAATCCATGCTCCGCATGGCACGCAAATGGAACGTCTTGAGCGCACAGTACGTATAAATGCCCCAATCGAGAAGGTTTTTCACTTTCACGACGATACGCGGAATCTCCTGAAGATCACGCCCCCTGACATCAAAGTCAGCATCGAAACGATGGGCTCTCCGGGTCTTGGCTATGAGGTAACACTGAAGGTTCGGCAGTTTATGGTGTTCGTCATGCGCTGGCATGTAAAGATCACCGTCTATGAGCCCCCCGTGCTAATGGTTGATGAGCAGGTGTCAGGCCCTTTTCGAACGTGGAAGCAAACGCGTCGCCTGCGTCAGGTCGTGGGTGGAACGGAACTGACGGACATCGTCGAGTACGAAGCACCGTTTGGTCCGCTTGGCCGCATCGTCAACGCTCTGGTGATCCGACGTCAGATAGAGAAGATGTTCACATACCGTCAGGCAACCACCAAGAAGCTCCTCGAATCAGCGTGATTCGGCCAGCAGTACCTTCTGTCGTGCGCTTCTGACAAACGCCGCAACTTCTTCTTTATTCGTGGCCCCGTAGCACCGTTCGAGCATGTCCTCGACGATGGGTTCGATGCTGAGAAGCTTCGGCGATGTGACAAGCGGCCTCGACATCCGGGCCGTGAGAAGAAATCCGCGCTGCAGGGAATCGTGCATGAAAACTGAATCCTGCGAGGCCGTCCAAAGGTCAGCCGGGAAACCGGCATCGCTTACCGAGACGCAGAATGCTCTCGCGTTTTCGTATCGACAGAGAAACAAAATCAGGTCCAGCGCCGCGTGCTTTGATTGGGAGGTCTTGCTGAAAGCGAGCAGATCAGTGTTCAGGATCGACTCCATTGGCTGAACACGCAGAGATGTGTTGTTCTGCCGACGAGCCATGTCGACGATCCACGCACCCGTGAAGAGCGAACCGATCTGGCCGCGCAGAAGTTGCTCATCAAGCTGTCGCGATCGATCACGGATGGCACGCTCGGACGACGTCAAGACTTTCCAGATGCCTTCAGCAAGGGAATCGGTGAGGTCGGCTGAAATCGGCAGGCGCTGATAGAGCTTGCTTCCATTGAGCCACAGCAGCGGGAGGACGCGTTTGATCACGTTGTGCGGGTCAGACACGCAAAGTCCACCGATCGGGAGTCCCGTTGAACGCCGCTCGTCAAAGACAAGAGCACGTGCGTTGACGAGCCACCTGAGCGCTCGATCGGTTTCACGCCGATGTTCCTGTGGCATCACCTCGAATAGTGGGGCGCTATCAAACTCATCAAACCAGTCACCACCGAGATGCACAACGTCAGGACCCGAGCCGGAGTTGAAGGCGACCTGCAGCTTTGCTTTTCCGTCCGCCCAGGAAAGAGCCGTCTGTTGAACGTCGATGGTCGGGTTCTGTCGTTCAAATGTCTCGACCAGTGCATCCAGAGCAGCTCGCTGCGCAGGTTCCGACCAGAAGTGCCAGAAGGTAACGACCTGGCGGTCATCCTTCGATGCACACCCGATCATGATCATGCACCAGGCACAAGACAGCACGATCCAGCGCATGGATGAGTTCATCGCACCGGTTGCTGCGTTGCGGCCACCGCGATCGTGTCGGCCGGCTTGCGAGCAACAACCTTAGGCGACTCGAGTCGTGCAAACGGCCCTTCATTCGCAGGCTGCGAATCCGGCGCCGCGCGCTGCTGGCGCTGCGGTGTGACGCCGGGCTTGACGCGCCAGGTAGAATCGCGGGCAACATCTGCGGGCCAGCGGCGATTCAGGTAAAGGTCGAGCAGCTTCTGCGCGATCGGCACGGCAAACTGAGCGCCGAAGCCCTTGCCTTCACCGGTAACGACCATGGCAATCTTCGGATTATTCATCGGAGCAAAGCAGATGAACCATGACTGATCCTGCTTGCCCCCTGAGGTCTGTGCCGTACCGGTCTTTCCACAGACGTCCTGGCCGGGAATGTCTGCACCACGAGCTGTGCCGCTGCTGACAACAAGGCGCATGGCCTTCTTCACGATGTCGAAGTACTCGGTGTTAATGGGAATCTTACGCGTTTCGTACGCCACAAGATTCTTGCGCTGGAGTGTCTTGCTATAGATGGCTCGCACGGCATGGGGCTGATTCCACGTTCCACCGTTGGCGATCGCTGCCGTGTAGGCGGCAAGCTGGAGGGGCGTAACGTTTACCTCGCCCTGCCCAATGCCCCAGTTCATCAGGGCATACTGCGTCCAGTTCTTCGCGCCGTAGGCTCGGTCCATGTATTGCTTCGACGGAAGAATGCCGCGACCATCTTCACCCGAGGGAATGTCAACCTTTGTTCGAGCACCAAAACCGAACATCGCGCCATACTTCGTGAATCGTTCGACGCCCATCTTCAGTCCTAGCTGGTAATAGAACGAGTTGCACGACACCTGAAGTGCGTACGAGCAGTCGATCATCCCGTGAACACCACCGTGGCAGAGTGCAAAACGATTGCCGTAGGTATAGCCACCAGCACACATGAGCTTCGTTGTCGGCGTGATGACGCCCTCCTGCAGGGCCATGAGCGTCATGAGCGGTTTCCACGTCGAACCTGGGTGATACATCGAATTGCTGGCACGATTGAGCATCGGTATTGATGGGTCACTGGCCAGCTCGTTGTAGTATGAACGCGCCGTTTTTCCGGTGAACTTCCGCAGATCAAAGTCGGGCTTACTGGCGTAGCAGAGTATCTCACCCGTTGCAGGGTCGATTGCCACGACAGATCCGCGAGCACCGCTGAGAAGCTTCTCGGCAAGCTCCTGCAGGTCAGTATCAATACCGAGATAGAGATCGTCTCCTTCGAGTCCCGGCGTATCACTCTTACCGTCGTTGAAGCTTGCTACCTTCTGGCCGTTCTTGTTGACGGCGACAAACTGCAAACCCTTCTGACCGCGGATTGCGGCCTCGTACGACTTTTCCAGGCCGGCCTTGCCGGTCACGTCACCGGGCGCATAGGCGTTACCAAGCTCCTTGAGCTCCCATTCAGCTACCTCGCGTGTAAAGCCAAGCAGGTGAGCCCCGTTACCATCAAAGGCATAGAGCCGCTTCGGGTCGATGATCATGTCGACGCCAGGGAGCGAGTCGCGCAGTTCTTCGATACGAGAAACGATGTCAAACGAAACATCGCGACCATACGAGAGCTTCGTTGCCGCGAATTTGTTGTACCGCGCAGCCTTACGTGCTTCATTCCACAGCAGAGAGTCCGATACGCCGAGTATGGCGCTTAGGCGCTCGCAGGAGACGCGCGTGAATTCATAGGGCGTGATGGTGATCGAAAAGCCCGGAGCATTCTGGACAATGGCACGACCATTACGATCGAAGATCATTCCTCGGAATGGCTCTGTGGATATCTGTTTGATCGCCTGTGCCTCGGCTTTAAGTCGGTAGCGATTACCCTGAATGATCTGCAGCCACGCCAGACGTCCGGCAAAGATCAAGCATACGGCAAGCACGGCGTAGCGGAAGATTCGATATCGCTCTTCGGAGGCAAACGACCGGTCCTGATTCTTGAAACTCATCGTGTCTCTCCGGCGGAAACATTGTCGGTTGGGCGCTGCGTCGTTGGAAGCAGTCCCTCGCATATGGCTATGGAAGCGAACATGAAGGCAAAGAGGGCATTTCCGTGACGCTGATCAAACATGCCCGACATGAAGATCACCGCCAGCATGGCAGGGTAGTACACGAACGTTCCGACGGCAAGGGCCCGCAGGCGGACATCAACATTGGGTGCGCGTGAGCGCCAGGCAACGCGCAGACTGCGATACGCAAAGATCACGATCACGGCGAACATCAACAGCGCTGTCGGCAGGCCTAGCTTGTGGATAAGACCAACGTAACCGATGTGGACGTACGATGTGATGTGGTGTGCCTGGTCGATCGGTGCCCAGGTCACAAATGTTGCTCGCAGTCCGCTTCCTCCTAAGGGGGCTTGGCGGACCTTTCGGAGCACGTCGTTGACCTCGATCACACGCGTTTCGAATGACCGATCGCCCCCTGAGAGCTGTGTAGACGAGGCGAAACGTGTCTTCACCATTGCAACGATCACACCGGTTATCCGTGGATTGTAGGCATAGGCGGCGGCGAAGGCCACAACTCCGATGACGGCCAGTCGTGCGATCATGCGAAGGTTGTCACGATAGCGTAAGAACAGCATCGAAAGCGTGATGCAGGCCACGGCAAACACCCAGATCGTGCGCGTGAACGTCAGCGCAAGGGCAGCGAGATTAGCCATGGCGATCAGGAACGACAGGATCTTGGTCCTGCGCTCCTCGGCGGTAACGGCAAGGATCAGCGAGATACACACGGCTAGGAGGAAGAACGGGCCCAGAAGTGTTGAACGTGAAGCCACGATCTGATAGGCGTAGACAAGATTCTCCGCCAGACGGTTCTTGAAGTTCAACGCACTCTGCACGGACATGATCAGGCTGATCGCGCCGATGATGCTCACAAACTGCTTGAGTGAGGGCAGGTCCTTGCCGAATTCTTCTCGAAGTGGAAAGTAATACAGCATGAGGATGAAGTAGGACCAGTCAACGGTCCACCCGAAGATCTCGATGTCATTGGCCAGCGCGATACCAAGATTCAGCACGGCTACGGCGATAAAGGTCACCAGCAGGAAGTCTGCCCACGATCTCAGCAGCGGCCTTGACCTCGAGGCGACATGCCAGGAAAACCAGATCGCGATGCTCGACAGCAGGAGGCCGCCTGTGATGGCCTCGGACGCAGTCAGTCCCTGGCCGGTGTCCGACGCGAAGAAAGGGACCGTTGCCATGAACAGGCCGAGCCATATCCTTGGTCGTGCCATGAGCAGCGCCAGCAGGCCAACGGCCGCGGCAAGTACCGGAATGACAACCACCGGCAGCAATGTGCCATCAAGCACGGGCCTCTCCGGGAGAACTCATTGTGAGCTTCCAGGCACGGCTAAGAAGCAGGGCAATGAGCATCGTCACGAACATCCCAACGCCGGCACCGAGAGCGATCACCATGCGCCGGGGCTTATCCTTTTCTTCGGCAGGGATCGGTTCATCAACAACCAGCAGAACCGGTGCGGTCTTGTTCATGTCCAGTCGTGCCTGCTCAAGCGATGGCAGAAGAAATGCTTTCAGCTTGGTGAACGCTTCGAACTCTGCATACATGCGCAGATACTCGGCGCCGATTCCGGCAGCGTCGCTAAGAGCAAAGTTGCCGGCGAAACCCGGTTTTGTCTGGGCCTCTTCGTACTGCGTCTTCAGGCGTTCAACAAGAGCTGCGGCATTGCGCACCTGCGGATCATTCTTGCCATAGTTCTGCTCGAGAATGCCAAGAACGGTCTCCTGTTTGAGAAGCTCGCCCTTGACCTCTGCCAGGGCCTTTGCCGAGGCCGAAGCCTGATCAAGGGGCGAGTACACACGGTACTGACGCGAATACTGACTCAGTGAATCCGTCAGAGCACTAAGTGTTGAATCCATCATGCCGACACGTGTCTCGAGGTAGGATGCATTCTTGGTCGCTTCCGTCCGGGCAATACGGTTGGCAATCTCGTTTACGTGAGAGACGAAATGCGTGCACATGGTCACGGCCTTCTTGGGATCCTTGCTCCACATGCTGATCTCGTAATTGCCCTCGGCGTGCAGATTCACCTCCATATTGTCTTCAAATTCGTCGCGCACATCATCCATCGGCTTTCCCGCCAGGCCATATTCATTGCGCAGATCGAACTGTGAGATCATCGAGTCGCGAATGGTGCGCGAAAACAGCAAGGCGATAAGCTCATAGCTCTCGCCGGACTTGCCCCCTAGCTTTGAAAGACCGATGTCTTTCAGCGTTGAGGAGATGCCGCCAAGAGCGCCACCCAGTCCGCCGACGTCAGACGACGGGGGAACACAGTTAACGGTCGACTTGTAGTAGGGCGGAAGCGAGTACGCGTAGAGATATCCAACGATCGCGGCCACGGCGGCGCAGCCGATGATAAGCCATTTGAAACGCAGCACATAGCGCAGAACGTCAGCCGTCGGAAACGTGTCGGTCATAGAGCAGGCAGAAGGGGTTAGAAGTTGGGCAAAGTTACGACGCCGCCGGCGTCAAACGCGTGTGCCGTCAGCTATCTACCACATCACGGAGCCTCTGGATCTGATCACGCAGATCGGCCGCCCGTTCGAAGTCGAGATCCCTTGCCGCAGCCTTCATTTCGGCAAACATCTGATCAATTGCCGCCTGTCGCTCTTCGGCCGGCAGGTAGCCGATAAGGGGCTCAGCAGCAGCCCGGACAGGTGTCCTGACCTTTTCGGCACTTTTCTGGGCTCGTGAAGCCTGGATGTCGGCCACGCTGGTCGATTCAAGGATCTCGGCCAGTGACTTGAAGACCGTACGGGGCTCGATGCCATGCTCAAGATTGTAGGCGTGCTGCAGCTCGCGCCGGCGATTGGTCTCATCGATCACCGCCCGCATCGAGCGCGTGATCGTGTCGGCGTAGAAGATCACCAGGCCGTCGACGTTTCGCGCCGTCCTGCCCGCCGTTTGCATCAGTGAGCGTTCACTGCGCAGGAACCCTTCCCGATCGGCGTCAAGGATCGCCACGAGTGATACCTCCGGAAGGTCAAGTCCCTCTCTGAGCAGGTTTACCCCGACAAGCACGTCGAAATGTCCGAGGCGTAGGTTGCGGATGATCTCTACGCGTTCAAGCGAATCGACATCACTGTGGATGTAGGTGACGCGAATCGAGAGATTTGCAAGGTACTCCGTCAGATCCTCTGCCATTCTCTTTGTGAGGGTCGTCACCAGCACACGTTCGCTCTTGACCACTCGTTTGCGGATCTCGCCGACAAGGTCGTCGATCTGATTGTGCACGGGACGGATGTCGATCTTCGGATCCAGCAGCCCTGTGGGACGAATGATCTGCTCGGTCACAACCCCCATGCTTTTCTCAAGCTCGTAATCGCCCGGTGTGGCCGATACGTATATCGCCTGGTGTATGTGGGATTCGAACTCTTCAAATCTCAGTGGACGATTTTCCAGAGCGCTCGGCAGACGAAAGCCATGTTCGACAAGCGTCATCTTACGCTGCCGGTCACCGTTGTACATGGCCCGCAATTGAGGAATAGTGGCATGACTCTCATCGATCACCAGAAGGAAATCCTCTGGGAAGTAATCCATGAGACAGTTCGGTGCATCGCCCGGCTTGCGACCGGACAGGTGCATCGAGTAGTTCTCAATACCGGAGCAGTAGCCGACCTCTTTCATCATCTCCAGGTCGTAGAGTGTTCGCTGTTCGAGTCGCTGCGCCTCAAGCCCCTTATCGAGTTCGCGGAGTTCGCCGAGTCGCGAAACCAGCTCGTCCTTGATGTCGACCATGGCCCGTGAAAGCTGCGATTGAGAGGTCACGAACAGGCGGGCGGGATAGAGCAGGATGCTTTCGGCGCGTTCGATCACCCGTCCATCGCGTCGGTCGATCCACGAGACCTTCTCGATCACATCGTCGAAGATCTCCACGCGCAACGCCCGGGTGTCCTCGCCGGCAGGAACGATATCCACCACGTCGCCGCGCACCCGGAAGGTGCCACGCACGAATTCGAAGTCGTTCCGTGAATAGTGGATGTCGTTCAGTCGATACAGCAGTCGCTGACGGCTGATCTCCATTCCTTCCTTGAGCAGCAGCAGCTGCTCTTTAAAGTCGGCCTTGGCGCCAATGCCGTAAATGCACGACACCGACGCAACCACGATCACGTCGCGTCGGCCCTCCACAAGTGCTGTGGTGGCCCGAAGTCGAAGCCTATCGATCTCGTCATTGATCGAAAAATCCTTTTCAATAAACAGGTCCGTCTGCGGGACGTAGGCCTCGGGCTGGTAGTAGTCATAATACGAGATGAAGAACTCGACGGCGTTGTTCGGGAAGAACGACTTGAACTCGCCGTAGAGCTGCGCCGCCAGAGTCTTGTTTGGCGATATGACGAGCGTTGGTCGCTGCACCTGGGTTATAACGTTCGAAACAGTAAACGTCTTTCCCGAACCTGTCACGCCCAGAAGCGTCTGTTCACGTCGTCCCGTCTGAAGGCCATCAACGAGTTCGGCAATAGCCTTTGGCTGATCGCCCGAGGGCAGATACTTGGTAACGAGTTCAAAGGCGGACATGGTAACCAGCGGTGTTGGGAGGGGGCAGGACTGCGAACGTACGGCCAATGAGCGATATTCGCAGTATGACATGGGGCTCCTTCTTTCACGCTTCGTCCGAGAATGACTGGCAGCGCAGGATTCTGCGCGTCGTTCTTCTCGGCATCCTGCTGCGTCTTGTTATGGCTCTGGCAATCGTGCCCCAGATGCAGCAGATGGGGGACGGTCCGGCGTACGTTCGACAGGTGCAACAGATATTCGCCGGTTCGCTGGATCACTTCTATTTTCCGCCGGGTACGGCACTGGTTACCATGCCCGTTTTCGGGCTGCTGGGTTTTTCCGTAACGGCCGAACACCTGGCCGGTGTCATGATCTCGATCGGCTTTCTGCTCAGCACCGTCTATCTGGCCAGGTCCATGCAGCTTTCCGGTCAGGCCACCTACCTGGCAGCATTGATCGCTGCTATCTACCCGCATGTTGTTCTCTCAAGCGCCCAAATATCGTCCTTGCCCCTTACGGCCGTCTGTGTAAGCATGGCCGTTGGAGCCGCTTTACGAGCCGCCCGGACCCTCTCGCTCAGGCACTGGTGTCTGGCGTCGCTGTTCTGCGGCCTTGCCGTTCTGACACGGCCGGGGACGCTTTTGATGGCGCCCTTGCTGTTGATCTTGGGCTGGTCGATGATCCGGTATCGACCCGATCGCTGGCGTCTCACCCCGGTTGGTGCGGTGATCATGGTCACGATCGTTGGCCTCATGATGCTGCCTGTTATGTTATTCCACGCCGGCAGGGGGCATGGCAGCGTAGTGGCGACCAATTCCGAATGGAATCTTCTGCTGGCCAACAACCGCTATACTCCGGATTACAAGACCGGACATTTCGGGCAGCGGGCGCTTTCGGATCTTGATCCTGAGGCCGAGATTTACATCCGCAGATTCTTTGACGGCGAGACAGCCGAAAATGCCACACGGCTGCAACGGGAGGCTATGCTGGATTCCGCCCGGAGCTACATCGCTCAGAATCCGGGTCGGACCGCTTGGAGAATGTCTAACCGCCTGCGCGGATTTTTCGGCTGTGACTACACGGCGGCGCGGGAGCTCCAGCTGGTTTTTGGCTTTTCGGATGCCGTTTTTGGACTCGTGATGATCGCCGAAGGTGGCTTTTTCCTGCTCGTTCTGTGCGGCTGGCTGGTCTTTTTCGTAGGGGGCCAGGGGGCGCCGTCACCCGGCCGATGGTTCCATATTGCGCTCCTGGCGGCGATTATCGCCCCGCATATCGCGGCATTTGCCCTTGCCAAGTACCATTTGCCCCTTGTGCCCGTCATGATCTGCGCCTCGGGCATTGTCGGTTCGTGGCTTGTCGACCCGTCAACTCACGGTGCGGACTTCTTCGGAAAACGCCGCAAGGTGTTGATAATCATGGCTATTGCTGCGGCATTTGTTCAAGCTGAACACCTCTACAACCTCGTGATCCTCCGCTAAATTGGGGGTGGGAAAAGAGTGGCGAACGGCTCTAAAACGCCGTATCTTTGCCGCCTTTCCAAACTGTTAGCGAGCCGCTGCTACATGAAGCTCTCCGAGTTCAAGTTCTCCGTCCCCAAGAATTCCATTGCCAAGAATCCAGTCACGCCCCGTGAGAGCGCCAAGATGATGGTGCTAAACCGGGAGACGGGGGAAATGGAGGACAAGACCTTCAAAGACATCTTGTCGTATATGAACGCCGGCGACGTGATTGTTCTGAACGACACAAAGGTCTTCCCGGCACGGCTGTTCGGTAAGAAGGAAAAGACCAACGCCAAGATCGAGGTCATGCTCCTTCGTGAGTTGAAGGCACAGGAGCGCATCTGGGACGTGCTGGTAGAGCCGGCCCGAAAGGTGCGGATCGGTAACAAGATCTACTTCGACAACAACCGTTTTTACTGCGAGATCATCGACAACACGACCTCCCGCGGCCGCACGGTGCGCTTTTCTTACGACGGCGACCTGCACGAGGTGATCGAGACCATCGGCCAGATGCCGATCCCCGAGTACATTAAGCGTGAGCCGACCGAAGACGACAAAAAGGACTACCAGTGCGTGTTTGCCAACCCGGCAAAGGTTGGATCGATCGCACCTCCGACGGCTGGTCTGCACTTTTCCGATAAGCTTCTAAAGGCTGCCGAAAAGAAGGGTGTCAAGATCGCTACGGTGCAGCTGAACATCGGTCAGGGAGTGTTTGAGACCATCGAAGTCGAGGACCTCACAAAGCACCGCATGTACAGCGAGTATTTTGAGATCACGAAGGATTCGGCCGATGTCATCAACAAGGCGCTCAAGTCGAAGCGGAACGTCTACGCCGTGGGCTGCAGCGTCGTCCGTGCGCTTGAATCGAGCGTTCTGACAAGCGGAATCGTAAAGCCCAACAAGGGGTGGACCGATAAGTTCATTCATCCGCCGTATGAGTTCAAGATCGCCAACCGGTTCATCACCAACTTCCATCAACCGGCATCGCCGTCGCTGCTCGTGGCCACTGCCTATGCTGGCGGCAAGGATGCGATGTTCAAGGCCTACAAGCGTGCAATGAAGAGCGATTACCGTCTGTTTGCCTACGGTGACGCGCTCATGATCATCTAAGCGCAGCTGCTTAGCGGTCACCCGACACGTCAAGAAAACAGGAGACATCAAATGAGTGCATTTGCAGAGCTGCAGCGCGTGATGAACACGGCCGCTGATCTCAGTGCGGCCGCTGCCGTGCTTGGATGGGATCAGGAGACATACATGCCCGAGGGCTCGGTGCAAGGACGAGCCGACCAGATGGGCACGCTCTCGTCGGTGATTCACGAAGCGATGACCGGACCACGAACGGCCGAGATCGCCGAACGTGTGCGCGGCGAGATGAACCAGTATCCACACAGGCAACAGGGCATCAGCAGGGCGTTTTTGCGGGACTATGACATGTCCAAGAAGCTGCCGGCCGACCATGTTGAAGACATGGCGCGGACCGCTGCAATGGCGCAGGACGCTTGGAAGCGTGCGCGCGCAGCATCCGATTTCTCGATCTTCCAGCCCCTTCTTCAGCACATTGTCGATCTGAAACGTCGAGAAGCTGACCTGCTCGGACCGACCGAACATCCGTATGACGCGCTTCTCGACCAGTTCGAGCCCGGCCTTACAGTGAAGGGGCTGGCACCGGTCTTTGAAGAGCTCCGTGCCGGCACGGTGGAACTCATCGGACAGATCGGGCAGGTACAGGACAGGGTTTCCGACGCAGTTCTGTACCGAACGTATCCAACAGCCGAGCAGCAGTCAGTAGCCACATCGATCATCAGTCGCCTCGGTTTCGACCTCAATACGGGTCGTGTAGACCTTTCGGCACATCCGTTCTGCACCAACTTCGGTAATCGTGACGTACGCCTCACGACGCGGATTCGGCAGAACGACCTGCGCTCGTGCCTTTTCGGACTGATTCACGAAGCCGGTCATGGCATGTATGAACAGGGGATTTCCGATGACCTCAACCGTACCTCGGCAGGGGGCGGTGCGAGCATGGGGATTCACGAGTCTCAGTCACTGTTCTGGGAGAACGTCGTTGCACGCAGCGAAGAGTTCTGGACGTGGGCCTTCCCAATCCTCAGAGACCGTTTTCCGGAGCAGCTCGCCGGTGAGACCGTGCGATCGTTCTATTGCGCTATAAACTCCATGCGTCCATCGCTCAATCGGGTGGAGAGCGACGAGCTGACATATAACCTGCACATCATCTTGCGTTTCGAGATCGAGCGTGATCTGATCGACGGTACGCTGTCGGTTGCCGACATTCCGGAAGTCTGGAATGAAAAGATGCGCACGTCGCTGGGCGTCGTGCCTCCAAACGATGCCGAAGGATGTCTGCAGGACGTGCATTGGTCCTTCGGAGGCATCGGATACTTCCCGTCCTACACGCTCGGCAAGCTCTATGCGGCCATGGAGTGGAATGCCATGCAGGTAGCGATACCGACCGTGCGGCAGCAGATCGCCAGCGGGAAGTTTGATGAGATCCTGGCCTGGCTGCGCACAAATATCCATTCATGTGGCCGCACGGAAACTCCCGATGAGATCATCCGGCGTGTATGTTCTCGCCCCCTGACGGCGGGTGATTTCCTTGCCTACGTTGGTGCCAAGGCACGCGACGTGTATGGCTTCTGAGGACTTTGGCTGTTTCGTCGAACAATTCCTCACGAAGGTCACCATCGGAGTCGATCTACCGGTAGACGTTCAGGTGCTCCGGCCGTACACTGATCCGGAAGTGCAGAGAGTGCTTCACCTGATGTGCCGGAGCTATTACGCCGGGGCGCATCCTCGTGTTGGCGTGTGGGGCATCAACCCCGGACGTTTTGGCGCAGGTGTTACGGGGCTTTCGTTTACTGATCCTTGGGCCGTTACGAACGATCTTGGCATCGCGACCACGCTTGAAGGTAGGCGTGAGTTATCGGCCGACTTCATCTCGCGTGTGATAGCTGCTTACGGCGGACCGCAGGCGTTCTACCGTGACGTGTATATGTCAGCACTTTGCCCTCTGGGCTTTACCCGTCATGACGTGAACATCAACTTCTATGACGATACGCAGCTTGCCCAGACCATGCGACCGAAGATCATCGAGTGGATGACGCAGGCCCTGGATGCCGGAGTGCGACGCGATGTGACCATCGTACTTGGAGCGGGAAAACTTCGCTCCTACATGGACAAACACATACGATCCGACGTCGGGATTGCCGAGGTCATCTATCTGGATCATCCTCGCTACATCATGCAGTACAGACGGCGTGACCTGGAGGCGTACGTCGAGTTGTACGTCAAGACCATCCGCTCGTGCTGCAGCTCAGTCCTTGGATAGCTTGGGGGGTATCAGAGCCTGAAGCTCGGAGGAAAGCTGCCTGCATTCGGCCTCTCCCATGGTCCACACGCCTTTCGCAACGGCGGCCGCATCGCGCCGCATCGCGGCATAGTCCTCGGTAGCCATCGACAGGATCGCGCGCTCAACGCTCAATGCTGTAAGCTCATCGAGCAGTATGCCAATGCCGAGCCTCTCATAAAAGTGGCCGGTCTCGACCGATCGCTGCGCCATAGGTACGACACCTGCGCGGCCCCCTTCATAGATGCGATTTGCCAGAGCCCAGGTAGAATTCTGACCTTCCCAGAACATGTCGATCGTCCAGTTGAAGTGTACCTGATCATAGATGGCATCAAGATCGTCCGGATACCTGTACGCTCCGCGAAAATCGATCCATGGATTAGCCGTCACGACAAGGTCAAAGTCGGGAATCTGATCATACGACACGCGACCACGGATCACCACGCGGATGCTGCCTTCGCCGCGCATGGTCACCTCATTCAGAATCGCAAGACTTTTCGCACATCGTATCGCACCGTTCCAGGCGATCACCCATGGAGGGGCATCGGCTGGGGGACGTGATGCTGACAAGGGGGCGAGCCCAAACACGCGGTTCTCAATGAGCACCACGGGAAGGTTGATGCGAGCTGTACTGTGAAAGTAGTGTTCGACATAGGCGGGTGAACTTGTAATGATCCCGACGCATGAGGCCGCTAATCGCCGTTCAAGTGCTCGCAGTAGCCGGGCAATGATACCCCCACCGAGCATCAGGCGGTGAATATCGAGACATTCATACACGACAGGCGTCTGCCTTCCTGTTCGCCTGGCAGCAACAACCCCCAGCAGCAGCATTTCCAGATTGCGGGCGATGATAAGGTCGGCGTCGTTCGCCGATGTGCTCTTTCGGCCGATCGTTAACAGCTGCCGCAACACGGCACCGATGCGGTGGAGGAATCGGGCGTTATGGGTCCGGCCGAGAACTACCGTGGTGGTGCCTACCGGCTTGCGGTGGACCTCGCCCCGTACGAAGCCAAGAGTTGTTACGTTTGCACCAGACGCAGCAAGCATTGCCGCGCGGCGGTGAACGGCGGCGTCGTTGACGTCGTGAACAAACAGGTGTATGTTCAGCCCCTTCATTGACCTCAATAATAGTCACGCTTCCACAATCACACTGCAGTTGTGCCGACAGATATGAAACTTGAATGGATTCCTACGGCCCTGATCGCCATCGCCATTGTTTCCACGGCCAGTATTCTTGGCTCATCGTGGTCTGATACCCGTGAACGTCACGAGAAGATCTCTGTTACGGGGCTTGCCCAACGGGATTTTACGAGCGATGTGATCGTCTGGCGCGGAAGCTACGAGCGCAAGGCCATGGTTCTGAGCCAGGCCTATGCACTTATCAAGAACGACGCGGATGTCATACGACGGTACCTTCAGGAGCGCAGCGTTGACGCAAAGGAGATCGTCTTTGGAGCGGTGGAGATCAATAAGTCGTTTCGGGATGTGCCCGTAGGTGACAACATCGTGCGCGAGTTCGACGGATACCTGCTCACTCAAAGCGTCAAGATCGAGAGCCGAAATGTGGATCACATCGAGAGCGTCGGTCGTCAGATCTCGGAACTTTTGAACATGGGCGTTGAGCTTCAGTCGCAGGTGCCTCTCTACTACTACTCAAAGCTCAACGAGCTCAAGATCGATCTGCTGGCAAAGGCCTCCGCCGACGGACGACTGAGAGCCGAGACCATCGCTGAGAACTCGGGCAGCACGCTTGGCAAACTCTACCGTTCCGATATGGGGACCTTCCAGATCACGGCCCCAAACAGCGATGAGCAGTACACCTGGGGTGGGGCATTCAACACCACCAGCCGCCGAAAAACAGCAAGCGTTACGGTGCGTATGGACTTTCTTGTGAAATAGAGGATAGACAAGACTGAATCCCTCGGTAATTTACGCGCGAAATTCTGGGGTAGATCATGACATTACGCATTCTTGTGGCGGTTGCGTTGACCGTTACGTCCTTTTCATTTGCACAAGCCGGGCAAATCGATCCGTCCGCGCTTCGTATCGGACTAATGTTCAACGGTGGTCAGTGGCCTGAGCATGTGATCGCTGTTTCTCGCACAAGGGGCGTCGACCTCTGGATCACCACCACCGGTGTGATCTGCGACGAGTATACGATCCGCGATGGTGTCCGCACGGGCGTTGTCTATCAGGAGTTGTTTGTCGCTGCAGAGCCTCTCGATCTGACCGGCGATGCCGAGCGAACCCGAGTCTGCTTCTTCCGAGGCGGCTCGACGGTGCCTCTGACAACCTTCGCTTCACCGTTGCAGGCCGTGCGTTTCCGGTATCCTTCGGGTGCAGTTCTTGCACTTTCGGTTGGGCCGGACGGCCGCGTTGTTCGCGCGTTGGAGTCGGGGCAGGAATCACTTGCCAGCACGGTGACCATTAAGCGATTCGGCGGGCGAGGCCATGAGTTCAACGATGCTACCAAGGCCGGTTCGTTTGTGTACGGCTCCTACATCGGTGGCGGTGCCTTTGACGCGATCTCCGGAATTGAACTTGCCGCTACTGGCAACGTTCTTGTTTCTGGTAGCACCGCACAACTGACAGTACCGGCAGGGGTAGGGGGCTATTCAAAATCGATCAAGGCCGATGTCGATGCCTTCGTGCTTTTGTGCGATCCCAAGTTCCAGAGGATAGTTGCCATGACATTAATCGGTGGCAATGCTGCTGATCGTACAAGGGCAATGAATGTGGACGGGACACAGAATGTGTACCTGGCCATTGAAACGACTTCGAATGACATGCCGACGACACCGGCTGCGCAATTCAAAACGCTGAAAGCCGGAACCGACGCGTACGTCGCCAAGTTCGATTCGACGCTTACCAAGCTACTGACAGGTTTTTATCATGGTGGTAACCGCGAGGACATTCCACGCGGCATTGATGTCGACGAGTCCGGTCTGATCTACCTCGCCGGAGGCACAACCTCTACGGCCAATTTCCCGAACAACATGCCTGCAACGGCCAATCTGGTATGGCAGTATCAGGACGGTCGCGATACAAGGACAAGGACCGTTCCCATCTCGAGCGGCAATCTGAATCTCGGTCAGCAGGATGGATTTGTTGCGATATACTCGGCAACGGGTAGCATGCAGAGGTCCCGATACTACGGACGTGAGGGTAATGAAACATTCACGGGCGTGGCCGTTGACAGTCGCGGTTATGTCGTTCTGACAGGCACCACAACGTCTTCAAGCTTTGAGTCGGTGCCAATTGCCGATGCAACATGGAACGGTCGACTTCCGTATGACCGAACCTTCAACGGCGGTACGACAGACGTTTTCGTTCTGAAGATGACAAGTGGCCTGACTTTTTCGCAGACCGATGGTGTAACGTTCTCAACCCTCTTTGGCGGTAATAGGGAAGAAGAAACTACCTCCATGTGGCTTGATGCCGACGGCCGGATATACATCGGCGGAAACACAACCTCCACAAACATGCCAACGTCCGGATCGGTCTATTCTACGCCGCTTGGACAGCAAGATGGATTCGTTGCGCAGATCGCCGACAATGGCACGCAGGTGCTGGGATGCACGTATATCGGCGGTAGCGGGAACGACATCGTGCGAAAGGTCCGTCCAAGCAATCGTACTTCGGCGTTTCTGGTCTCCGGCTCAACTTCTTCCAGCGACTTCCCGACCGAAGGCTTCGGAGTTACTACGGAGCGTTTCGGTCTGACGGATGGCTTCGTGACGATGATGAATTTTGCATCGCTGACTGTCTCGACGTTGCTGACCGGTCTTGAGTCCGACACGGTCGTCGACGCCGTACTGGATTTCCGTGGCGACATCCTCATCGCAGCAAACTCAACATCGACGAATCTCTTCAAGCATGACTCGGCTTATGCCGGATATTCCGGTGCGTCTGACGGATACCTGACGAAGTTTGCCCCGGGGAGTCTTGAGATCGTCACTCCGAAGGGTGGGGAAGTCTACTGCGTTGGTGCCAGCAGGCCCCTTGCATGGGATGCATCGGGAGTGACGGACACGACAAAGTTCCGCATCGAGTATTCGCTCGAGGGCTCGGGCAAATGGAGTGAACTGGTCAAGAGCGTCGGAGGACGTTCCTATCTGTGGAAGATTCCGGCGAACATTCCCGCGGGCTCCTACATTCTCCGTATTTCGACCGTCAATGGGCATGTAAGTACGCTCACCACACCGTTCACCATTGATGTAGCACCGACCATTACCAAGCAGCCGACCTCGACAGTCGTGTGTCAGGGGGCTCGGCTGTCGCTTTCGGTAACGTCCTCCAGCGTCGCCTCAAAGTATCAATGGCGCAAAGATGGTGTGAACATTCAGGGGGCGACCAGTGCGACCCTGACGGTCGATACAGCTGCCGCATCCAGCGCTGGCAGATACGACTGCGTCATCACCGGCGAATGTCCGCCGGCCATAACAACACAACCGGCAACAGTTACCGTTACGCAGCGTCCGGCGGTTACAACGCAGCCCGTTTCACAGACCGTCGACGAAGGCAAGCCCCTTTCACTGAGCGTCGTGGCCACAGGTGTAGGGCTTTCCTATCAGTGGAAGAGAGATGGTGCAAGCATCAATGGTGCGACAACTCCGACACTCAGCATTGGCAGTGCGACCAAGGCCGATGAAGGCTCGTACGTCTGCGAAGTCGCAGGGTCCTGCGGCAGCGTGAGCACTCAGGCCGCCATTGTCAAGGTCAACAGCGGAACGTCCGTCCTGGAAGTTGAATCAGTTGCTGGACGAATGACAGTCGTCGGCCCGCAGCCGGCTGTCGATGCGGTCACGATCGGCCTTCAACTGGTCCGTCCGCAGGACCTTACAGCTCGATTCTTTGATGCACAGGGTCGGGTGCTTACCGCGCTTTCTCTGGGCCTTATCAATGCCGGTGATCACATAACAACACTCAGTGTTGCCGGTTTTTCAGAAGGTGTGGTCATGCTCGAAGTCAGCTCCGAGACCGCTCGCTGGATGTTGCCGGTCGTCATCAGACGGTAGAAGACTCCTGATCAGTCATGCGCCGGGTTTGGTCATTCAGCCTCACGCATGTATTTTCGCAGTCCCAAAAGCCAATGTAGCTCAGCTGGTAGAGCAGCTCATTCGTAATGAGCAGGTCACCGGTTCAAGTCCGGTCATTGGCTCCAAAGCCCCTTGACAATTCGTCTAAGGGGCTTTTTTCTACCACGGATCGATCCGGTATTGCCAATCCTCTACGAGATGGCCCATCGCATGATCATCGTTCTATTAGTGGTCGCCAGCATCGCTGTGATTGCAGGATGCGAGTCGACAACGGAGTTTGGCGAACCCGTAACCGGTTCGTCCGTGAGCGTCGGTACAGCTCTCGATCACCGTTCTGTCGGTAGAACCCTCACCGTGGAGGGATCGATCCATGAGGTTTGCCGTGATGAGGGGTGCTGGTTCATTCTTGCTGACGACACCAGCGAGATTACGGTCCGGTATGTGGCCGACAACGGTCTGGGCATTCCGGTTATCAGCAAGGGTCGAGCGCGTGTGCGTGCTGTTGTTCGCGATACCGTGATCGGTAAGAACCGCGTACCCGAGCTGCGTGCCGTAGGAGTTCAGCTTCTTGGGGAATGATCTGCTAGTAACCGCCTTGCGGCACAATCGTAACTTTGCGTCATGAAACTCGTCGTCATGCTCGTCGGTATCCTCGGCGGCCTCGTGCTGATGTCCTTCCCCGGAGGGATAGATCGTGCAAAGCCCAGCTGGTGGAAGCTTCTGACGGTGCTGTCCATGGTATTGACTTGCATCGTTGGACTCTTTCCACCGCTGGCAGGTAGCATCACGGATGTGGTCATACAGCACCGTGCCGACTCGCTCAAGGTTGTCCCTGCGCTCGTGCGTATTGTGCCAAACACGGCGGGTGCTGAGCCGGGTATCGTGACGCTTACGGATGCTCGCGACCAGCGCGTCGTGGTCGATGGTCGCCCGTCGCCAGACGTATATGTTGAGCTTGCCGGACTGCCTCAGGGCGCCGATCTTGTTCTCGGCCTCAAACGCCTGGATCGTGACAACATCTTTGAGATCAGCTCGGTTGTTGCCGTCAAGCCCCTTATCACCATGCCGTACATCGTTGGCCTTGAGGAGCGGGCACGCATCATGTTTTTTCATGTGCCGCTATCATGGATCGCAACGATCGCCTACTTCCTTACCATGCTGGCATCGATCAGGCATCTTCGCACGCGGCGTCTTGAGCATGATGATGTGGCCGTGGTCACGGCAGCTCTTGGAACACTCTTCACCGTTCTTGCAACACTTACCGGTGCGGTTTGGGCGAAGTTTAACTGGGGGACGTTCTGGAACTGGGATCCGCGCCAGACGTCGATCATGCTGCTCATGTTGATCTATGCAGCCTACTTTCTTCTTCGCTCCACGATTGAGGATCCCGACCGCCGGGCGCGGCTTGGATCCGTGTATGCCATCATTGCCTTTCCGACAGTGCCATTTCTGATCTTTGTTCTGCCGCGGCTATTGCCGGGCTTGCACCCGGGCAGCGCTGATGATACCAATCTCGGACCGCTGCTTAGTCCGCGTTCCGATGCGATCAATCCGATCAAAACTGCCGTGTTTGGACTGGCATTGTTTTCCTTCACCCTTGTTTTTGCCTGGCTTGTGAACATTCGCCTGCGCCTTGCGCGAATGGAGAGACGTCGGGCTTTTCGTTCGGAGGCAGCGTGATACAGTTTCTGACCGACCACCCGCTATACGTTGTGCTTACGACCGTGCTCGTGGTATGGATCGGCATCGCCGGGTACTTGCAACGCATCGACACACGCGTCAGCGAACTAGAACAGAGCAACGATCGTTAAGAGCGTCATGACACAACAACCTTCTCCGCGCGGGCTGCCCTGGAAGACTATCATCACGGCCCTGGTGATCATCGGCTTCGGGGTTCTCGGCATCACATCGCTCATGTCGAGCTCTGTTGAATACACCAACGTTGAACGTGCCGAGAAACTCGGCAAGACCGTTCAGGTTGTCGGAACATGGGTTAAGGAGAGCGGGTCGACGTATGACCAGTATCGAAATACCTTTTCCTTTTCTCTTCGCGATCAGCAGGGGAAGATCGTTCCGGTAGTACTGGCCGGAGCAAAACCGAACAACTTTGAGATCGCTGTCAGCGTTGTTGCCAAGGGGCGAATGGAGAATGGTGTGTTTCAGGCCTCCTCCGTGCTGACCAAGTGCCCATCGAAGTATGAAGGGCAGGCCGAACAGTGATCAGGAAAATCGTCATCATCGGCGCGGCCGTGTGCCTTCCTGTGATCATCTACATGGCACTAACTCATGGTCAGCCCCCTTCGGTGAGCTTCGACGAGGCCATCGAGCGCACGCAGCATACCAGCGAGTCGGATCCGGCAGCCAAGGTACTGGTCGAAGCCGAAGTCATTGCCGTTGAGTCTGCGTCGGATATGACGGCAAAGGATTCAAAAGGCATTGTCTTTCGTGTCGAATACACAGGTACGGCACCGCAGAGTCCCTTCACACCCGGTATGCGCCTTCAACTTGTCGGCCACGTTCACGGCGGCACGCCACCATTGTTTCATGCAACCCAGGCGCTGAGCAAATGATCGGTCAGCTCGGAATCCATATCCTCTTCGGCATCTCCGTAGCGGCAACCGTCATGTACGGTCTTGCCATGCGCCGCGCGTCGGCCGACCTTGAGACCATCGGCCGGTGGCTGTTTCGGACGCTGACGGCCGGACTTCTTGTTTCGGCAGCTGCGCTTGTATGGCTCATCGTAACGCACCGATTCGAGTTCACCTATGTCTGGAACTACTCCTCACGGGAGCTTCCGCTGCATCTGCTGGTGGCTTGTTTTTACTCCGGCCAGGAAGGGAGCATCCTTCTGTGGACGCTGCTGGTGGCCGGCATCGGTAGCGTGCTTCAACCATATGCCCGACGTCATGGGTACGAATCCAGCGTGATGCTCTTTTACGGGTTGATCCTGAGTTTCCTGACGCTTCTGATGGTGGCCAAGAACCCCTTTGCCTACTACCACGAGACCTTCGCAGCCAACGGGCTGACAATGGCCGATCTGCCGGAAAACGGCAGGGGGCTGAACCCGTTGCTGCACAATGCCTGGATCACCATCCACCCGCCGATCCTGTTCACTGGTTTTGCTTCGATGTCCGTGAGCTTTGCCTTTGCCATGGCCGGACTGATCCGCCGGGAGTATCATCGGTGGATCGACATCGCTCTGCCGTGGACGCTTTTTGGAACGGCAGTTCTGGGTTTCGGGATCATGCTGGGTGGATTCTGGGCCTACGAAACCCTTGGATGGGGTGGCTTCTGGGGCTGGGATCCGGTGGAAAACTCGTCGCTGATTCCTTGGCTGGTTGTCGTGGCCCTTGTTCACACCATGCTTGTCCAGAAGCGCACCCGCGGACTCGTCAAGACAAACATGGTACTGGCCGTTGTCAGCTTTGTTATGGTGCTCTACTCGACGTTTTTGACGCGCAGTGGAGTGCTTGGTGATACGTCGGTGCATTCATTTGTCGACCCCGGGAAGTTCGCTTTCTGGATCCTGCTGATCTTCATGGTCGTGTTCACTATCCTTGGAACGGGGCTAGTCATAGCCCGCAGACGCGACATGAATGTCAACCGCGAAGAGTTCGGCGTCAAGACCCGCGAGTTCATGCTCTCGATCGGCGCGTCACTCACCATGGCAAGCGCTGTCTTTGTGACGATCGGAACCTCATGGCCCGTCATCATGGAGGTTCTGAACCTTCCTAAGGTTGCTGTGGCTATCGATTTCTACAATCAGATCCACCGCTATCTCGTGCCGGCCGTACTGATTGTCAATGGTCTTTCGCTGGTGGTTCTCTGGCGGTCAACGTCTATCGATCGGCTCAAGCGCGGAGTCCTACCTGCTGCTATTGTTGCCGTGGCTGGCACGGTGCTGCTTGCCGCCTTTGGTATTCGCGATCTCTGGCCCCTTGCTCTGGGATTTGCTGCATGGTTTTCGCTGGCCATCAACGTACGTGAAGCGGCGAGACTGGCCAGGTCGGGTCCGTCGATGATCGGCGCATATGTCTCTCACACAGGCATTGCACTTTTGATGTTCGGGGTGATCTGTACGGCCTCCTATTCGACGACCTATCACGCGGTCCTTGTGCACGGGAAGCCGCAGAATGTCGGACCGTACACGCTGACCTATCTCGGCAAAGAGCAGGTGGAGAGGCATTTCAAGGATCGGGAAAAGTTCCGCTACTATGTGCGAATCGAGCGTGACGGGCAGCGTCGGGTGGTTGCGCCGGTGCTCTACTGGAGCGACTTCAATCAGCGTCAATCGGCCTTTCTTGAGCCCGGCATTCGCTGGGGATTGCTGAACGATCTCTACGTCTCGCCCAAAGCAACGGGGCGCGAAGACGTGCTCAATGCTACGACGATCATGCGCGGCGGCAGCATCAAAGCTCCGGTCGACACCTCTTTGACGTTAGCTCTCGAACGTTTTACGATGCCGATGGAGGAGGGGGCCTCTGTGGATGGCCGCATGCAGATGGCCGGTCTTGTCACAGCTACGCGCAACGGCCAGACGAGCTCACTGCGTCTGCTGACGCGCATCAGTACGACATCTTCCGGGCCGGCTTTCGATCCTGTCTGGGTGCCACTCCCGGGGTCTACGTATTCGGTCGGTCTGATCGATATCCGCCGGAATAATGACGATCCGACGAAGTCGACAGGCACGGTCGCCTTCTATGATGCATCGAAACCGATGCCGCGAGCCCGTGAGGAGTTTACCGTAGAGTTCAGTGACAAACCTCTGATATCTCTGGTGTGGTTTGGAGTGATCGCCATGGTTGCAGGGTTTGGTCTGTCCATTGGACGCGCGGTCTCAGCCCTCAAGAAGAAGGCGTCTCTCTCGAGCGCTGATCTCACGCCAGCTGCCGACGCTCAGAGCAAGGTCGACCAGTCTGAGTCCGCCACTTGAGTGACGCACAAGGCGCAACGTCGGAAATCCGATGTGTGCCGTCATTTTGCGTACCTGTCGGTTCTTCCCCTCGTACAGCGTCATGTCAAGCCATGTCGTGGGGATGGACTTTCTAACCCTGATAGGGGGCTCGCGCTCGGCGATCGGTGGGGGCTGGTCCATGATGCAGACGGTGCACGGAAGTGCATGAAACATCCTGAGGCGCAGACCATGTCGCATGGGGTCGAGTTCGTACTCTTGAGGCTGCCCTTCCACCTGTACCCAATATGAGCGTGGATGCCGCCGGTCGGGCTCCAAAAGGGGAGCTACAAGCCCCTTTTCATCCGACAATAGAAGCAGGCCCTCACTGTCGGCATCGAGTCTTCCTACGGGATAGACCCCGGCGGGGAAGCCATAATCAGCTAGTGTTTGGCTTGTGCTGCCCGGTTCGGGTGTGAACTGTGATAGCACACCGAAGGGCTTGTAAAAAGCGATGATCATCTCAGGAAATACACGCCGATCGGCTGACCCTCGAGTGACGTGCCAACGTACTGTCCGCGCAGATCATAGTAGCCGCGCAGTCCGACAGAAAATGGCTCCGGGGATCGCGGATCGAAGAGACGCTTACGATCATCCGCATCGCAAACAGACGTCGTGACGAGGTCTCCGGGAATGTACCGCGTCACCACCCGGAGGGCCAGTCCGGCACCATCAGACCAGGTTGCCGAGTCGACGCTGATCGATGACGAGTCTGAAAGACCAAGCGTATGCCGCCCGGCGACAAGCCCTAGCGTATCACCAAGACGGAGCGCGGAGATCGGGCTGGTTATGTCGATGAACATCGTCGTGCTTGATGTGTCACGTCGGCCTCGACTGGATGGAACGAATGATGAGGCATCGAACGCTACCGTGAATCGCACGCTGCGAATGCCTGTCAGACCTTCAATGTTGCGCTGGTCGATGCTGTCGAGGATAACGGCAATGGTGTCATCCTGGCCCGGTTGACCCCGGGCGCTCAGCGCTCGCAGGCGAAGCACGGGGTCGTACAGGCGCTCAAAGGCCATGCCCCCGGTATAGCCGTAGGATTCGGCATTGCCATAACCGTAGACAAACACGCCAAAGGCCGAATCGGCGCGCAATCGATGTGCACCCGATCTCACTGGTATGGTGACGATGGAACTTGATGTACCGAGGATCGATCGAACCGTCGCGGCAAAGTTCTTCGACCCGTTCACCTCGAGAGAGGAAACAGCCGATGTTGGAACAAGTGCCGTGATGAAATGCTCGCGGTAGAGCTCAGCGCCCGAAACGTTCGATGCCACACATCCGATGGTGTAGGATCGCAGAAACTGCTCCGTGGGCGGCACGACGATCATCGATGGGTCGCCGGTACGACCGCCACCGGTGCGATTTGCCGACCGATCGAGTATGACCACCAGGATCGGCTTGGTAGCATCGATTACCAGTGGCACGTCAAGGGGAAGATCCCAGAACTTACCCTTGTCGAGCATATACGCAGGTTGTGCGTTCACCAGCACGGATGTCGAATCGGCTGAGGCGATGACACGGCACACCGGTATGTCATCAACTGAGTACTGCACATAGTCTGATGGCAGCGCGAGTGGTGGCACGAGGATGCGACGTCCCCATGTTTCAATACCGGGCATCTGCTCGACAAGAAGGTCACGAGAGGCACCCGGCAGCAGCACCGGAACCTGACTACGACGATGTCCGCCGATGACAACAACGGGCTTCGATGAGCTGATGAGTGTCCCGGTAAGATCGTCGCGGCGACGGTTGTTGATGTACGCCTGTACGAGATACGACTGACCGCGCTGAAGCTGAATCGATCTCTTGCTTCCCGTGCGCCGGTCGGAGCGATCGGTACTCAGCTCGATGTTGACCGTTGTTGAATCCTCCGTTGAAACCACCACAAACTGACTGGGGTAGGCCCTTGCACTGAAAATCTCCTGCACAAGGTCTGACGTGTATGACGCCACCATGTAGTCGGTCGAAAGCGCATCAGTCGGCAGCACAAGCCAGGCATCACTCGACTTGGGCGACCGCAGCACGGCATAGAGCGATACGTCATGGCTGGTCGCGACGTGAATACTGGCCGGAGATGCAACCTCGCCGTCGCGACTGCCGCCTCCGACATTCTCTACGCCTTCAAGTTGATACCTTTCGTAGTCATTAATCCGCACCTCGCGAAGTGTACCGGGTGCAACGGTAGCACGGATGGTGTCGATCGTACCGTTGAGCCTTCGTGCGGCAATGACGATGGAGGTCTGCACAGAGTCACTGGCAAAGAGCAGCGACAGAAAGCGCTCGTTGTCGGTCTGGCCGGACGTGAACTCGCTCGGTGGAATGGCCAGCCAAAAGTCCCGACCCCGACTGTCGCGCAACCCCTGGGCGAGTGTATCGCAGCAGAGAAGGCAGAGTGCCGCTATGAGCCAAATGAACCGGATACGACCTCTGTGCATGTTTGTTCCATCACCCGTGCAGATTCATCCCACGAAAAAGAGCGTGCCCATTCAACGGCACCGCGGGAGAGTGCCGATCGCAATTCGCCGTCTGACAGAACACGGACCATCTGCTGAGCAAGATCCGCAATGTTACCATACGGGTACAGAAGACCCGATACGCCATTACTTATCGAGTCGCGAAGTCCGGGCGAGTCAGCAGACACCACCGGAGTGCCGCAGGCATTTGATTCGATGTTGGTGATGCCCCATCCCTCTTTACGCGAGGGATTAACAGCAACGTGTGCCGCAGAGAGCAGACGGATCTTTGTCTGCTCATCGACAAAGCCATGAAAGACTACGCAGTCTTCCAGACCGTGGCTCCTGATAAGACTCCTCAGACGCAGCTCGTCATCCCCGCGACCGACAATCTCCAGCCGTGCTTGCGGTATTGATCGTCGCACGATACGAAGAGCATCAATGACATGATCGACAGACTTATAGCGCTTGAGTCGCCCAAAGTAAACGATCGTGGGATGTTCGGCCTTTCCACTAACGGCCATAGGGAAGACCGATGGATCGATGCCGTTGTGGATCACACGAATGTTCCCGGCAGGCAAACCAGCAGCGATACACTCGGCGCGCGTGCTCTCAGACACGACCACAAGGGGCGTATGGCGATAGACGCTCGGTATGCAGAGTTCGGCAATTCGTACGTAAGATCCTGCAATCGGCCCGGCTTCCTGATAGATGCTCGTCCCGAATAGGTGATGGATCAGCCCCATGACCGGTGCGCGACACAGAAGCGGCAGCATCAGGGGGATCTTGTTGATGTCGTCTACGACCAGATCAAACGACTGCTTCGCCCCCGTACCAAGCCACCACAGGGCAGCAGCAACGTTGTAGGTGCTGCGCGAGCCGATGCGGATCACCTTCAGACCGTCGATTATCTCGGCATCTGACGCGCCGGGAAACCGGCACGAAACAAGTGTCACGTCATGACCCTTGCGGACCATTCGTGAAAAGATCTCATGAAGATGAGTCTCAGCACCCCCGGCCTGGGGATGCAGCCTGTCCTGCCAGTTGAAGACGACGATCCGCATCAGCGAAGCGGCGTCTCCACAACAATCTCCACTGTGCGCGAGTAGAATCGACCTTCGGGAGTGTCATTGTTGTAAAGAGGTAACTTCTCGCCCTGACCCGTGATGGTTGCACGCTGCACACCGAGGCCGGTTGCAACGGCCCGTGCCCGCTGCTCGCTGAGACGAAGGTTGTAATCATCCGAACCGGTGCGATCTGTATATCCTGTGATAGACACCTTCGAGGTTGGGGTGAGACGCGTCTTGACGTTATCGATCAGGAGCTTATGCTGGTCGGTGAGTTCCGACCGGTCGAATCCGAAGAGAATGAGCGAGTAGCGGTCAACTGTCTTGTCTGTCCCGCCTGATGAGCCCTTCTCGGCCAGCGTGCGCTCGGTGACAGGTACCGTTGCGGTTTCCGACGGAATGACCGTACCGTTTGAGTCCTGCACCACTACCATGTACTCCACGTTGCGAATGCCACGCGGAAGCAGACGTGATTGTTCTTCGATGCGCCAGTCGACGGCCGAAGGAGGAGCACCCGTACCATGGAACGTCCGGATGATACGATCACTCTCAGAGACAAACACAGTCCATTGCTTGACACGGCTCGTGTCAGAAAGTGACGGAGAAAACCGCAGCGCCGGAGGATCAAACACCCGCATGGTGTCCTTGGATTCAACGGCCGACAGTAGGGAAGGGTCAGAACTGACGATCTCAACACGGCGGTTCTCGCTAGCCCCATCGGCCTCAGACTCATTGGAAGCCGCCGACGGAAGACCGCGTCCCTCAACAGCAATGCGTGAAGCGCTTACGCCCCAAGTGTCAACGAGGTAGTTCTTGACAACCTGAGCACGACGCTTGCCGAGGTCCTCACTGGACTGCGACTCTTTGGAATCAGTGCACCCGGTAAGCGTGATGGTAGCATCTGGCTTTTCCTGAAGGCGCTTTCCGAGAACGTTCAGAACCTGATAATAGGTGACCATCGCATCGAGATTGTAGAAATTCGCCAGCGAATATGCTTCGACCTGCTCACGTGAAAGCTGTCGGTATCGTGGCGATAGAGCATACGACTGCTCATCAAAGAACACATATGGCAATAGGGGGCGAATACGCGTTGATGCGAACTCTTCTATACGGATCTGTGACCGGTCGAGTACCGTTCCGTTGTCTGACAGGCCGGACACCCTGACTGTTGGTACAAGTACCGGACGTGCCTCATCTGTTGGACGCAAAAGCGTTGTACGGGCGATCTCAAAGAGTTCAAAGTCGGAGATCGGTTCTTCTTCCTCGATCGGTGAGTATGAGATCACCACACCGGCACGGATCATTGTCTTGGTCCACGATATATCACTCACCAGGCTGGTTGGGGCATACGT
>CANHFG010000007.1 GCA_947459875.1 Ignavibacteria bacterium | reverse complement strand
TCGGGCGAGACTGCGTCTCGCCCCTACATGTTGCTTCGGGCGAGACTGCGTCTCGCCCCTACATGTTGCTTCGGGCGAGACTGCGTCTCGCCCCTACATGTTGCTTCGGGCGAGACTGCGTCTCGCCCCTACATATCTCGCCCCTACACGTATCGCCCATACGTGTATCGCCTTTACGAAGTCCGCCGTAAAAAAAAGAAGACCCCGTATGTCTGCACTCACACGGGGTCGGATATAGCACGCACATTTCTGTTTCGTGCTACAGCAGGGAGAATGTCAGCCGTAGGGTAGAAGTTCCCGCCAGTTTCACAAGGTGAAAAAAAAACCGCCCCCATTGGGGGGCGGTTTCATTTTCGGGGTGTTCTGCGTCTTAGTAGCGGTAGTAATCCGGCTTGTATGGCCCCTTGACCTCGACGCCAATGTACTTGGCCTGCTTGTCGTTCAGGACCTCGAGCTGAACATTGATCTTCTTAAGGTGAAGACGGGCTACCTTTTCGTCGAGCTTCTTCGGCAGAACATAGACCTGGTTATCGTAGTTCTTGGCGTTCTTCCAGAGTTCCAGCTGAGCAAGGGTCTGGTTGGTGAAAGAGTTGGACATCACAAACGATGGGTGACCCATGGCGCAGCCCAGGTTCACCAGGCGGCCTTCGGCCAGCACGATGATCTGGCGCTTGCCGATCGTGTACATGTCGACCTGTGGCTTGATCTCCACCTTGCTCTTGCCGTGGTTCTTGTTCAGCCACGCCATGTCGATCTCATTATCGAAGTGACCGATGTTGCAGACAATAGCCTTGTCCTTCATGGCCTTGAAGTGCTTGTCGGTGATGATATCACAGTTGCCCGTGGCGGTGACCACGATGTCGGCTTCCTTGACGGCATCGATCATGCGCTTCACCTCGAAACCGTCCATAGCGGCCTGCAGCGCGCAGATCGGATCGATCTCCGTCACGATCACGCGAACACCAGCCCCCTGAAGAGAAGCCGCAGAGCCCTTGCCGACATCGCCGTAGCCGGCAACAACGGCAACCTTGCCGGCGAGCATGATGTCCGTGGCACGACGGATCGCGTCCACGAGCGACTCTTTGCAGCCGTACTTGTTATCGAACTTGCTCTTGGTAACTGAGTCGTTCACATTGATGGCAGGCAGTGGAAGCGTGCCGTTCTTCATGCGCTCGTACAGGCGCAGAACACCCGTGGTGGTCTCCTCGGAGATCCCACGGATCTCGCCGACCAGCTCCGGATACTTATCAAGCACCATATTGGTGAGGTCACCACCGTCATCAAGGATCATGTTAAGGGGCTTGCGGTCCTTACCAAAGAACAGCGTCTGTTCGATACACCAGTCAAACTCTTCTTCGTTCATTCCCTTCCAGGCGAACACCGGCACGCCGGCCTTGGCGATAGCGGCAGCGGCATGGTCCTGCGTGGAGAAGATGTTACAGCTCGACCAGGTCACTTCGGCACCAAGGTCGATCAGCGTCTCGATCAGAACGGCTGTCTGGATGGTCATGTGAAGACAGCCGGCAATGCGAGCCCCCTTTAGTGGCTTCTTGCCCTTGAACTCTTCGCGCAGGGCCATAAGACCCGGCATTTCTGCCTCGGCAAGATGGATCTCTTTACGTCCCCACTCGGCCAGTGCCATATCGGCCACGGCGTAGCTATACTGCTTGTGAGCGATCGTACCCTTGGCCACCCGGGCCGGAGCCTTCATTCCGCGGTCCTGCGGAGCGGACTTCTTGGCAACGCCGTTCTTGTGCACACCGTTGGTGTGCACGCCGTTCGTGGCGGCCTTCCGTGTGGTCTGCTTTGTTGTTGTTGACATGTTTTCGATCTGAAAGTGAAGATTGGGAATGCGGTTTATGCGAACGCCTCGGAAAACGCTGGAACCAGGTCAAGACGTTCCCATGGGAACTCATGACGGCCAAAATGTCCGTAGGCCGCCGTGGCGCGGTAGATCGGCCGGCGAAGGTTCAGTCGCGTGATGATGCCGGCTGGCGTCAGATCGACGTTCTCGATGATAAACTTCTCGAGCTCACGAGGGTTGACATCGGACGTACCGTGCAGCTCAGCGTTGATCGACACCGGCTGGGCAACGCCGATGGCATAGGCCAGCTGGATCGTGCACTCACGGGCGATACCGGCGGCTACGATGTTCTTGGCCAGGTGGCGTGCAGCATAGGCAGCCGAACGGTCCACCTTCGTCGGATCCTTACCAGAGAACGCTCCCCCACCGTGCGGAGCCTTGCCACCGTAGGTGTCGACGATGATCTTGCGGCCGGTCAGCCCCGTGTCACCGTGTGGACCGCCGATCTCGAACTTCCCGGTCGGGTTCACGTGGAATGTGGTGTCCTTGGTGATGAGATGCTCAGGAATAACGGCCTTCACCACATTTTCGACAACGTCACCGTAGATGCGGCTGTGGGCGTTCTCCATCGGATCGTGCTGCGTTGAAACAACGATCGTATCAACGGCAACAACCTCACCGTTGTCACCATAGACAACCGAGACCTGCGCCTTGGCATCCGGACGCAGATACGGCATCAGCTGGTGATTGGTCTTGCGGATGTCGGCAAGGCGCTTGACCAGCTGGTGCGAATAGTGAATGGCTGCCGGCATCAGCTCAGCCGTTTCCTTGCAGGCATAGCCGAACATCATGCCCTGATCTCCGGCTCCGCCGGTGTCGACGCCCTGGGCGATGTCCGGTGACTGACGGTTGATCACGTTGATCACCGCGCACGAGTCGGCCTCAAAGCGATACTCTCCGCGGTCATATCCGATCTCACGGATCACTCCGCGCACCAGCTCCGGAAGATCGATGTAATGCGATGTGGTGATCTCGCCACCAACGACGATCATACCCGTTGTTGCGAAGCACTCGCAGGCAACGCGGCCAGTGGGATCATGCGCCAGCACTTCGTCAAGAACAGCATCAGATACCTGATCGCAGACCTTGTCGGGGTGTCCTTCTGAAACGGACTCGGAGGTAAAGATGTACTTCATCGTGAGCTAATTGTGGAATGGACAGTTGTTGCGTGAGAAGTCTACTGGGACAGACGAACGACCGACGCGTCACCAAGATTGATCGTTGAGAAACGACCCGTCACTTCGGCGTTCTCGCCAATGATCGATTGATCAAGGGCGATATCGGCAACCGACGCGTTGTCGCTGACGATGCTGTCGCGAACGATGCTGTTGCGTACCACAGCCCCCTTTGAGATAGAGGCATAGGGTCCGACAACCGAATGTTCGACAATGGCTGCAGGATCGACGTGTACCGGTGGTACGAAGACGCAGCCAACCGGGGCTGTGGGCATTTCGCTGCGTTTGGTCAGCAGAAAACGATTGGTCTGCAAGAGAGTTTCAGGCTTGCCGCAGTCATACCAGCCTTCGACTTTGAACGTCGTGAATTTCTCGCCGTCGTCGACCATGATCTGCAGGGCATCGGTCAGCTGATACTCACCCTTTGTTCGGATGTTCTCGTTGATCAGCCGATCAAGCGCCACGCGCAGTCGAGCCGGCTGATGGATGTAATACAACCCGACGATGGCCATGTTGGAGACGGCAGCTTCCGGCTTTTCGACAAGTCGCGTGACGTATCCACCGTCTTCGATCACCACGCCGAAACGGCGAGGATCATCAACGTGCTTCACACCGAGAGACGAAAACTGCCGTGTAGCAAGGATCGACAGATCGACGTCGAACACCGTATCACCAAGAATGATCAGTACGGGCTCGTCGGCCAGGGACTCTCGTGCAACCCAGATCGCATGACCCAGACCGAGCATCTCATCCTGCTGTACAAAGCGTGCATCAAGCCCGTAGTTGCTCCGCACATAGTCTTCAACGAGATCACCCTTGTATCCGGTGATGATCGTAGCCGACGTAATGCCCTGCGCTACAAGCGAGTCGAGAATATGTCCAAGGATCGGCTTGCCTGCCACATTCACCAGCACCTTTGGAAGAGAGTGCGTGAACGGACGAAGGCGCGTACCGATGCCAGCTACCGGTATGATGGCGTGCATTGCGGCAAAGATACGGGCATTATACGGTATGCCGAAGGGGGCTAGTCGAGACGAACAACCTGTCCGTAGCGGAGCATGTCAGACTTGCGCAGGGTCGGATTCTTCCTGCGCAGCTCGGCAACAGACATGCTGAAACGATCGGCAATACTGGAGATCGTATCGCCCTTCTTTACCCGATAGGTCTTTGGCCGGCCTGTACTTTCTGCCTGTGCCGAGGCCTTGCCGGTAGAACGCGACCGGGGCGTTTCGACCAGAAGAATGGTTCCCGGCTTGAGGCGTGCCTTGGGGCGGACATCATTGATCGACGCCAGGCGCGCCGGGGTCATCGAATACCGTGCAGCGATCTTGGCCAGCGTCTCGCCCTTACGAACCGTATGGCGCTGGGTGCGAACTCGCGGAAGCTGCTCGAGGGCGGCTACCTGTTCGGATTGAACACGCGTCTTCTGCACGCCTGAAGGCGTACCCACGACCAGCGTGTCGCCAACACGCAGTGCGTCGCGGTTATAGGGGATGTTATTCCAATTGCGGATGTCGGCGATGCGGACGTTGAACTTCTCGGAGATCGACGAGAGGTTATCGCCCCTTTCCACGACATACACAGCGGCCACGCCCTCGCGCATACCGCGCCCCTTGTCAGGCGTTACTGAGTTTCCGGCCGTGACCGTTGATCTTGTGGCGGTGTCGGGCTCTGGTGCGGCAGATGCGGCCGGCTGACGGGTTGATTCGGCCGCGGCGGCGGCAACACTGCTGCTTCGCACCGGTACGCGCAGTATGGCGCCTGACTTCAGTCGCGTTCGATATCCGCTGATACCGTTGATCTCGGAGAGCTCGACCATTGACACGCCGTAGTTGGCGCTGATACTGGCGAGCGTCTCACCCCGCACTACCGTATGCTTGAGGAAGATCTGCTTGTCCTCGTCGCTGAGCGCGGCATACCGACGCATGAAATCCTGACCCGTTCCCGGATACAGCTTCAGCTTGTAGGGCTCGCGAGGGGGCGTGCAGGCGCGAATCAGTTCGGGGTTGAGCTTACGCAGCGAATCAAGCGAGATCTCGGCACACTTGGCCAGCGCAGCGAAGCTTACCGGCTCGCTGACGTTAACTGTCTCGTACTCGTAGGGCGGATGAAACGACAGTGAATCGTCAGGGAAACCATATCGGTCACGATTCATTGTGATCAGAGTCGTGGCGATGAACAGCGGCACATATTCGCGAGTTTCCTTCGGGAGGAACTCACGGATCTGCCAGAAGTTGGGGTTATCGAGACCCGATTTCCGTATAGCGCGCCGCACGCCCCCTGCCCCGCAGTTGTATGCAGCCAGGGCCAGATGCCAGTCGCCGAGATCGTTATACAGATCCTTCAGGAATCGCATCGATGCTCGGGTGGCCTTCTCCGGATCTCGTCGCTCATCGATCCAGTAGTTCACATCGAGATCATACTCCTCGCCCGTGGCCTTCATGAACTGCCACATACCAACGGCCTTGGCGCGCGATACGGCTTCGGGATTGAGGGCTGATTCCATCATTGCGAGGTGGACGATCTCGTCGGGCATCTGCTCTTCACGGGCGATCCGCCTGAGGGTTGGGAACCACCGTCCGGTGCGCTCGATCCATGTCTTCATGAAGCGTCGCCCCCTGCCCTCGGACATAAACCGTAGCTGCGGAAGCACATGCTCGTTGAACGTCAGCGGTATGGTCGTCTTGGGGATGTCGGCCGGAGGCGTGTACTTTGGAGGCTGTATGGTCTCAACAGCCGTCTGGCGCGCATCAACTTCTTCGAAAAGCCGATCCCGAAGAATGAAGATGGATGTGTTGGGATTGAGGTTGTCGATGCTTTTGACGTAGGTCTCGTAATCCTCGATCACGGCCTGGACGAGGTCCGTAAAGTCAGCGTTCGACTCCATCTCGGGATAGGTGGCCAGGTCGTTCAGCAGTGCAATGGCCGACTCGAACTCTTCAGCCGCTTTGCTCGTATCGGACTTCTCGATCAGCGACAAAGCGCCCAGGTAGCGCTGGCGTGCACGCTCCATCTGCCCCATGACAACAGGGTCCATGCGCGCTTTGGAGGAGTCTTCCTCGTCCAGCTCACTGAACTCGTCGGGAAAGACCGGCCGCTTGCGGGCCGAGTCAGGAATGGATGCCGAAGGGGCAAGCGCACCGTCCGATCCTCGATCGACAATACCTGCCGACAGCCCCGCGACAACGATCAGGCAGATCGTAAGCGCAGAGAAAAACAGATGGTTGCGGCTTGTGCGAAGGGTCATGCGGACGTCGTGAGGTCAGGGGGCATACAGCAGCCACCGCGGTAAATATACCACGGCGCGGCAGAGGACGCCAAAATCACGATTTCATTGCCAGATGAACGGAAGTTCATGCAGCGTATGACCTTAGGTCAGCACCGTCATTTCATACCGGTAGCTATCCATGCGTTGATCTGCGCAATTGAGCATTCGTCGATCTTGCTGCCGCCCGGTGGCATGGGTGTGTATCCGCTGGCATGAGTAACCGTGCCGACAAGAAATCCCATACGAGCCTGGGCTTCAACCGTGATCCGGTTCGTCAGGTCCATTCCTGCACTGGGTGCCGCACCACCGTGACAGCCAGTACACCACTTGGTCATGATCGGCACAATGGTGGCCGTATAGGTCACATCTGTCGTGTTGCATCCGCCGCTGGTGTCATTCGAGCAGTCACGATTCCTGGCTCCTTCCCGGATCCACCGCTCAATGATGGCGATCTGCGCGTTTGATAGCGATCGCGGCGGTGGAGGCATCCGTTCATCGGCATCCTTTTCGAGAAGCGAGCGATAAAGTTCAGAGCTGGACGGACTGCCTGGCACCACCGTGGTCTTTCGACCGCGCATGATGGCATCATAGGACGTCAGGTTCACACCCTCTTCGGACTTATATGCGTCGTGGCATTCGGCCATGGTGCAGTTCGAGATCAGGATCGGCAGCACGTCACGGGTGAAACACACAGAGGTGTCGCGTGGCCCCGTCCCTCCGCCCGTGTTTCCGGTCGTGTCAGAGTGATCGGTCGTGTCGGTGTGATCCGTGGTATCGGTCTGACCCGTCGTGTCATGGTCATCATCCCCGTCACGTCGATGAAACGGCCCCTCAGGATAGTCGGCGCAGGCGGCGATCAGCAGTACAAAGGCAATGGCTACTGAGGCAAGGGCAAGGCGGTTCTGCATGGTTTGTGCGTTTCTGTGGGGGAGGGTCGTGCTTTCTTTGAAAGACGATTACTAAAAATATCCCCGTAGCACCACAAAAGGTTACAGATCTGCAAAAAAAAGATTGAGCATCACCAGCGTCCGACGCGCGGCAACCTCCTGAACCAGCCGCGCCTCGAGCAGGCGCTGCCGAAGGTGCCGCTCGGCTTCGGTATCTCCGGCGTCTCGGCTCATGCACACGAGAGCCTCTAGCCACTGCTCATGGCAGATCCATTCGGTTTCTTCCCGGCGCAGGGATTCAAGATGACCGGCACATCGGTCATACAGAGAGGCAATTTGTGGTGTCATGGTCTTCTTCGCAGGAATTGGTTTGAGAAAGGGGCTTTTCCCTTCCATGTGCCTCCCGCGGCAGAAAACGTGACACGTCAGCGGATGCTGATCACCGCTGTGCCGGGCGGAACGGGTCGGATGTGGACGCCCGGAGTGAGTGACTCCTCGGGGATCGTACCCAGATAACGTCCGAGCAGATCGTAGGCATCAATGGTAACTCGTCGCTCAGCTTCTACGTGCATCACGAGACGATCGGCCAGGACATCCAGAAGGTAGGTAAGCCCCCTGTCACGAGGAAGATCGGACACCGAAAGCGGACCGTCCTCGAGTCGACCGCGAGGCGTGAGCGTCTTGCCGGCCAGGGCCGGGTGATCCGGAGCGTAACGATAGATCTTGAACACCATGTTGTTGCGGGGTGTCTGACCCTGAGGCGTTACGCCCGACATTCCAATCGGGTTGACGTACCGCCATACTTCGTCGCCTTCTGGGGTGGACTCGACAAATGTCCCGGAGGGTCCAACACACGACAGCACGTTGCCGTTAGGAAGGGGCGTAGCGCCGCTGATATTCTGACCGTAGAACTGGTTCGACAGCTTCTTCGGGAAAAGCACTGTAGGTGCTGCGGGTTCGTACGCACCGGAGGCCGATCGACGATAGGTTCCGTCTTCGTTGCGTGGAAGCTCGATCACATCGACCGATGAGGCATTACCGCCGAAACGTCCATTGCCATTGTTGAAGATCATCACATACCGGTCATCATCCATCCATCGCGCATCATGCTGACCAAAGAGCACTTGCTGCTGTGGGGTGCCCGACTTGTAATTCTGCGCATTACCATATCGATAGACGATGTCTCCCGTCTTGCGGGAGATGATCCAGATCTCATGCAGATTGTGAATGCTGATCATCACCTCGTCGCGTTTGGCATTGTATCGCACCGAGTTCGCATGCAGCCAGTCCGACCGTGTGCCACCGGCATTGATATCGATGCGTTGTGGATTCTCGGAGATCACCCCAAAGTTCGGCTTCGAAGCGTCCACGTTCTGAACCATGTGGTCCCATGAAGACCATGACCATACCACTTCGCCTGAGCTCGGACCGGTGCGTCGGACTTCGATCACCCGCTCTGACCAGAGGGCGTTCTCCGTAAGGCGCGTGGTGGTGCGTCCGGCAGCGAATGCCTCATCACGAGTGTGACTTTCCCAGACCAGCAGAAGGATGTTCCCGTTGGGCAGAATCTCCACGTCGTGATGGGAGCGAGCCGTCTGCGTCAGATGCGTATACGACCACACCTTGGTTCCCGACCAATCATACATCTCCACCATGCCGCCTGCACCGCCCCCTTGCATCCACTGGGAAGGGGGCGCAGCGGTTCGCAGCAACGATCCATCCTCGAGCAGCATCACGGCCTGTCCGGGTCCAAATCCGCTTTGCCAGGTCTTAACGACCTGACCGTCGTTATCGATGAGGTACGTCGTTCGGGAGGCAACGGGAGCAAAGAGTGTGTAGCCGGCAAAGGACCGCGCTGCATCATGACTGATGAGGCCGACGGTGCGCTGTGCAAGACTCACAGCTGAGGCTACGATCACAAGGAGGACAAAAAGGGCGTTGCGCATGCAGGAAACATACGGCAATTCTCCTTGAGCTTCACTCGCATCGGCAGTCCGTGCACCGCCGGCCCTACCATCAGCTTAGTATCGAAGGATAGCAGCTGCACCACTTGAGGTGGGCATGATGTTTGTCGGAAGTACGATCACCGTTCCTCCATGCTTAAGCACGATGCGCGCGATCTCGTCGAGCAGATCATTAACGTCGGGCATGGCAAGATCATCAAACACCACCTTGCCGGTCAGCTCGTCGATCTTGCCGGGGATCTCTCGTGAGTCTTCCACGAAGAGCGTGTCGATGCGACCTTCGACCGCGGCCTGCGCGATCGAGAAGACCCCGTCGATCCCCTCCTGGTGTCCGGCCGCCTCGTCATAGGCTTCGATGAGCGACTGACTTTCCGCCAGCGCATACGGCCGCATTGTGTCCCAGGCACGCTGCACGAGCTCGCGCAGCTCAATACCGAATGGGTTAACGACAATGCTGTCGTTAACGAGATTGGGATTCCGACTGATCCGATGAAACAAGGAAGTCTGCTCGGGAAGACTGGCCACAATTAGGGGCAGACCTGTCGGACGTGAGGCGATCTCCATCACGATACGGTCGACATGTCGGAAGAAACGTTCAGTGTCCTTGTCGATCTCATCTTCGATGGTTGTGTGCGGCACGATGCGATCAGTTCCGCCGGAATTGGAATTCGAAAACCCGGGGTCGCTGAGTTCCTCGCCCAATACTTCGCCGATCAACAGCATTGGCCCCGTAGCAAAGTGTACCTCTTCGAGCCCATCACGATTACCCTCGAACAATTGTGCGGACTCCCGTGTCAGACCGAGCACGTGATAGGTATCGAGCGTCTGTAAGAGTCTGAACAGTGGCTTGACATGAAAGTGGTCCGCAACGACCGCAATCTCCGGTACCGATCGGTCGAGATGCTGTGTGATGAATACCCCGGGTGCACGAAAGACGGCAAGTCCCTGACGTCGGGAATTCCAGAACGTATCGTCTCGCTCGAGCGCACGAAACGGAGCCAGCAGATCGGCCATGCCGTCATCGGTGTGCGTCGTTTTCAGGCAATCGCCGAGATGTCGCACCAGCTGGCGATACCGTGTCTGGTCATCCCTACGCTCCGGCTGCGTCCGATGCGTCGGGAGATACAAACTCAGGCATGGCTTGGATGTGATTGAGAAAAGATCCTGAATCAGGGGGCTCTGCGCGACGTTGATCATCATGAACTCCACAATTGTCAAATGTCATCCAAACTACCCGACGACATTGACAGGATTCATGACGAACGTCAGTTACCGGACTGCGGTAATAGCTCCACCACGCAACATGATGAGTCTGTGTGAACCATCACGAACTGCGATGTATACACCGTCAGCATACGGCACGTCGGAACCGAATTCAACATCTCGTCCGAAATGCCGTCCATCGATACCAATCAGAGTCCAGCGTCCCTCAAGCCGCAAGGATGAGACCTCGCTGTCCAGGACCGACGTGGGAGCAGAAACACGCTTGGATGTGAAGATGGCGGCTGCTCTGTCAACACCAGCGGGATCATGCACGTCGTGTGCTGCCCCTTGATGAATGTAAGTCTCACGTTCCGAAGCCGGTACGGACCTGCGCTTAAGTTCTTCGTCGATAGCACACGTGCCGGACAGGTAGGGGTAGTTGGTCGAGATCAGGCCGACGGCGTGATAGGCGCGGTTGACGCCACATGCAACAACTGGATCATCGGTCTGGTGATAGCTGTACATCGGCACGAACGGGGCTCCATCGAGATACTTCAGGTCGAGCAAGGCTCCGAAGATGTTCAGCACAACATCAATGCCGGGCGTCGGGACATCAGTGTGCAGATCTCCTTCCGGTGATCCAAGTGACGGTCGCTTGAACGTCCCATTCAGACGCACCACATCGGAGATACTGCCCGTTGCCGCCGGCAACGCATCCTTCTGATCAAAGAAGGCGGCGTGCAACGCGACGATCGATCCTGCACTGCCACCGCCGATGACGACGCGCGATGTATCAATGCCATAGACCGACGCGTTTTTCATCAGAAAGCGAAGTCCGCCCCGGATGTCCTGCACCCCACGGAAACACGCACGTATGAGCTCGGCCTCGTCAAACGCAAAGGGAGGGTCGAAGATGTTGCCATGAATTCCCAGACGATACGAGATGGTCACCGCCGTATAGCCTCGCTTTGCCCACGTTTCGGCAAGTGCGTTGAAGTCGGCGCGACTTCCCTGGATAAAGCCCCCTCCGTGGATCCAAAGCACGAGCGGACGCGACTGCGCACCATCGTTAGTGGGCAGGTAAATGTTCATGCGCAGTGAATCGGTGCCCCCGTCAAAGCGTTTGGCGGTTCCGTAGAACACATCCTTCACAGAACGTACAGTATAGACCGGCTCTACAAATGACTGTGCGGTAACGGTCCCGCCATGCGTCAGAAAAAGTGCAACGCTCAACATGACGATGTACAACTTCATGGTTCACCTCAGCAACATATGGGTATTGCGCGACGTCCGCCAATTGCGAGCGGTTACTCACGGAATCATGAGTGATCGCTCACAAAACCAAACCTACACATCCAACCTCTTGTTTAAGCAGGAGCCTACTCGCTGATGGCATCGTTCTCGATGCTCCTGTATTGCATTGTCGTACCATCGTTGGCAACACGGATCATCGTCGCAGCAATGGCACGGGCCTGCACGGCCTTGTAGGCCTTTGGTATTGCAAAGTTGAACAGTTGCATGAGCACCATGCCGATGCGCTCGCCCAGACGAAACTCGCGGCGGTCACCCAGGATCAGTGACGGACGCAGGATGGTCAACTGAGGAAAGTTCAGCGCGCGCAGGTCCCGCTCCAAGTCGGCCTTGACCTGGATGTAGAAGAAGCGCGAGTTCTCGCTGATACCACCACTGCTGACGATCACCCAGTGCCGAGCCCCCTTCGCGCGAGCAAAGGTGGCAACCTTCATCGGATAGGTGTGATCGATGCGACGATATACTTCCTTCGATCCTGCCGTCCTGATCGTCGTTCCCATGGCACAAAAGACCACGTCAACATCATAGATGTCCTCGTCACCCGTGAGTGCATCGAAATCCTTCACAACGTTGCGCACCGTGGGATGGCCCTCAAACCCTCCGATCGGCCGACGCGACAACACTGTCACCGATGTGAACCGCGGATCATTCGCAAGCAGACCAACAAGCTCGGAGCCCACAAGCCCCGTAGCACCAATGATGAGTGTACGCATGGAAGAAGTTACGGAGGTACGATGTAGGGGCGAGACGCAGTCTCGCCCGTTCAACCCCAAATGTAGGGGCGAGACGCAGTCTCGCCCGTTCAACCCCAAATGTAGGGGCGAGACGCAGTCTCGCCCGTTCAACCCCAAATGTAGGGGCGAGACGCAGTCTCGCCCGTTGTGCGTCATCCCCGCGTACGCGAGGATCCACACGTTGAATCATATCTTCGCCCGATGAATTTCAAACCTAACAGGATCCAAGAGCTGGATGTGATGCGGGGCGTAGCGCTCTGCGGCATCTTCATTGTAAACATGGTCGACTTCAGCGGGTCGGCCTTGAGAGCCGGAACGTTTGCCTCGCGTGGCACGATGATCGATCAGGGTGTTGATCTTGCGATCGCCTGCTTTGCTCTAACGAAGTTCTATCTGCTGTTCAGCTTCCTCTTCGGAGTCGGCTTTGCCGTGCAGATGCAGCGCATGGAAGAGACGGGACGACCCTTCGTGCGACTGTATATGCAGCGACTCGCGGTATTGCTGCTGATCGGCATCGCACATTCGATACTCCTCTGGGACGGAGACATTCTTCGACTCTATGCGGTGGCGGGAGTGTTGCTGCTCATGGTTCGAAAGGTTCGTACCCGTGTTCTGCTGACCATCGCAGCGGCCATCACTGTTGCGGGAACCGTCTACTTCAGCTTCGTTCCTCTTCAGAATGCCAGCACACTGATGTCGCCGGCGAGCATAACGGCATACGCAAGCGGCACCTACACGGAAGTTGTCATGCTCCGTGCTTCAGAACGCTCGATCATCGATATTCAGATCCCCATGGTCTTTGTCATGTTCCTGTTGGGTCTGGTCGTCGGTCGCGAGAACATCATTGCCAACATTCGCAATCACGAATCTTTCTTGCAACGCGCATGGAAAGGGGCTCTCCCGCTTGGCATCCTCGGATCGATCGCAATGCTGGTTGGATACTCTACGGAGAACTCGCTCCTGGTAAGTCTCAGCACGCATGTGGGAGCCCCGATACTGAGTTTCTCTTATGTAGCCCTTATCCTTCTCAACGCTGAACGACTTCGTCTCTTTGCATACGCCGGAAGGATGGCCCTGACGAATTACCTCATGCATTCGCTGATCTCCACCACGTTGTTCTATGGGTACGGCTTCGGCCTTTACGACAGCCTCTCAGCAGCGGAATCAACTCTGCTCGCACTGGTGATTCTGGCCGCACAGATCGCCATCAGCAAGTGGTGGCTCTCACACCACCGCATGGGCCCAATGGAATGGCTCTGGCGCAGCATGGCTCGTATCGACAGGTAAGAGTGATCCCCTGCGGGCTGCGCAAAGACGCCGATGATGGGCGAGACTGCGTCTCGCCCCTACACGTACTTCTGATGGGCGAGACTGCGTCTCGCCCCTACACGTACTTCCGTACTTCCGTACTCCCGTACTTCCGTCATCATCCATACGCTCCCGCTGTCTTCAGTTCCTTGTTCAGCGCATAGGTAAAGCCCTTATGCAGGGCGAAGGCACCGTAACGGCCCTGCTTGTCGATGGCGAGGATGCCGACCTGGAAGTCCTTCCAGTTGTCGTGTTTCTTGACGATTCGCTTGATAGCTTCTTCGCAGGCTTCCTGCGGGGTAGCGCCGTAGCGCATGCGTTCGACGGCGATGGTTGACGCGCTGGTGCGGATGACTGACTCGCCGAGTCCGGTGCAGGTTGCGCCCCCTACCTCGTCATCGACGAAGAGTCCGGCACCGATGATCGGTGAGTCGCCCACACGACCATGGATCTTGTAGGCAAGACCGCTGGTGGTGCACGCTCCGGCCATGCGGCCCTGCGCATCGCGTGCGAGCAGACCGATCGTGTCGTGGTTCTCGATGTTGATGACGGGCTTGTACTTCTTCTCCGTCAGCCATTGCTCCCAAGCTTTCTTTGCTTCGGCCGAGAGTGCGTTCGGTTTTTGCGTGATACCATTCTCGCGTGCGAAACGTTCAGCACCGGCACCGACGAGCATCACGTGCGGCGTCTTCTCCATCACCATGCGTGCGAGCGAGATCGGATGCGCAATGCCTTGCAGGAAGCATGCCGAGCCGGCACGTCCGTCGCCCGACATGATGCACGCATCGAGTGTAACGATACCATCGCGATCGGGCAGACCTGAAAGTCCGACGCTGAGATTCGTGGGATCGGCTTCGGTGACCATGACGCCCCGTTCCACGGCATCAACAACACTGCCACCTGAGACAAGCGCAGCCAGTGCCGCCGCGTTGGCAGCCATGCCATGGTCCCACGTGGAGACGACCAGTGGATCATCACCCACAGCAGCTATCGTATCCGCAAGTGACGTCGCCAGTGCTGCTGCACCAACGGAGGTCGCAATAAAGGAACGACGATCCATCTTAGGGGGCTCCGAGTTCGGTAGAACTATCGTTTGAATGTCGGGGTGAATCCCATCTCACTCCACATGAAGCTGTACTTGTCAGCAACGCCTTCGAGCTGTTTACGGCGGTTGACGTCGCCATGACCTGAGCGAAGCTTAACGCGCAGAAGCATCGGACGCGATCCTTGATACACATGCTGCAGCATTGCCGCGTATTTGAAGCTGTGGGCAGGCACCACACGATCATCATGGTCCGCCGTCATCACCATTGTTGACGGATACTCGACACCTGATCGCAGGTTGTGATACGGCGAGTAGGCATGCAGAGCTCGAAACTCATCCGGCTTGCTGATCTCACCATAGTCTGCCTGCCAGTTCCAACCGATTGTGAATCGGTGGAACCGCAACATGTCCATCACACCCACTTCCGGCAGTGCTACGCGAAAGAGCTCCGGACGCTGGTTGATCACCGCACCCACGAGCAGTCCTCCGTTGGAGCTTCCATTCAGAGCAAGCACCTCACGCGATGTGACACCGTTGGCAATTAACCACTCGGCACAGGCGATCGCGTCGTCAAAAACGTTCTGCTTGTTCAGGCGCATTCCTGCTTGATGCCACTCCTCGCCATACTCGCCCCCTCCGCGCAAGTTTGCAATCGCGATCACGCAGCCCTGTTCAAGCCAGGGCATATAGTTAACATTAAACACAGGCGTAATGGAGACGTTAAAGCCTCCATATCCGTAGAGCATCGTCGGACGCGGACCGGTCACACCCTTCTTACGAAGAATGGTCATGGGAATTCGCGCGCCATCCTTACTCGTAACAAAGACCTGTTCGGTAGTGAAAGCTGACGGATCGAAGGGGGCTTGAACGCGTTGCCAGACGCTACTCTTGCCCGAGGCAATGTCATATCGGTAGATCGTCGTCGGCATTGTATATGAGGTGAACGTGTAATACACGGCAGTGTCGGTGGTGAATCCGTTGAAGCCCGAGATCGATCCAATTCCCGGCAGAGACACATCGGCGAGCTTCTTTCCGTTTAAATCAGCCACCTCCACAACGTGATGTACGTCGGACATATACGTCAGAAACATGCGTCCACCACCAAACGACAGTTCGTCGAGCACAACGTTTCGCTCGGGAATGACCGTTTCCATCGCAGCATTGCCGAGCGGATCAGAGATACGCACCACACGTCCGTTCGGCGAACCGTCGGTGCTCACGCCGTAGAGCACGCCGTTATTGTCATGTCGTGGATAGAACGAAGCAGTTGCGCTGGCGTAGATCTTCTTCCATTCTCTGAATGGCTCAGCAAGGGGGCGAACGTATATCTCGTTACCATCCTGGTTCCCCTTACGGACCGTACGGATCAGGTATTGTGAATCTTCCAGGACGTAACATCCAACGAACTGCTCGGGATTGGATGGGTCGGTATAGACGAGCTCGTCCTGACTCTGCGCGCTGCCGAGCCGATGATACATCACGTACTGCTGCGAGTTGCGCTGCACGAGCGACTTCGAGGCCGATGACGATGAGTCGTACCGGGAGTAGTAGAACCCATCACCATACCAGCTCACACCCGAGTTCTTCACAAAGCGTATCACTTCGGGCAGCAGCTTTCGCGATGCAATGTCCATGATGTAGATGTCGCGCCAGTCAGAGCCACCTTCGGTCTTACCAAAGGCGAGGTACTTGCCGTCTCGACTCTCAATTGCAAAAGCAAGGGCAACCGTACCATCCTCACTGAACGTGTTCGGATCGAGTAAGACTTCGACTTCAGAAGAACCATCACGCTGCATGCAGAGAACACTGTGGTTCTGACGGCCGTCATTGCGATAGAAGAACGTCATTCCCGATCGATGCCAGGGGGCGGAGCGGCGTTCGAACGTATTGACCGCATCCAATCGATCGATCAGCTGTTCACGATATGGTATCACCCGCAACACACTATCGGCCAAAGCGGCCTGCTGTTCCACCCACCGCGGCACGTCGGCATGAGATTCATTTTCGAGCCACCGATATGGATCATCAACAATGGTTCCATGTATCGTGTCGCGCACATCCACGCGCTTTGTTTCCGGATAGCGCAACTGCGCCTGAGCCGGCAGGCATGATAAGGTCATAATGAGCAGAGATAGTAGAGAGAGGTTCATATGCTGAAGTTGAATGTAGCGGTTTAGGAAATCCTCACCACCAACTCGTAGAGCGGCATGCCGAGCGTGACGTTCAGTGGAAACGTCACGCCGAGGGCCATGGGGATATACAGTCCGGGATCGGCCTTCGGGACTGCCAGTCGCATGGCCGCCGGAACAGCAATATAGGACGCGCTGGCGGCAAGTACGGCAAACATGAAACGGTTCCCGGGATCGGCGGTCACGACCTGACTTACCATGGCCACGAGGACGCCGTTGACCAGTGGGAAGACCACGCCGATGATCACCGCTCCCCATCCATGTGAGCGAAAACTTGAAAGTCGGTTGCCAGTGACCAGCCCCATCTCCAGAAGAAAAATGGCCAGAAAGCCCTTGAAGATGTCTGTTGTGAAGGGCTTGATACCCATGGCGGCCTTCTCGTCGGAAATGATCCCAATGATCAGACTTCCGGTGATCATCAGAACGCTCCCGTTGGTGAAGGCGTGGTGAATGACATCGCCAAACTTCACCGAATCCCGACTCTCCTGGTCATAGAGCATCACTAGTATCACGCCGGCAATAATGGCCGGAGTCTCCATGATGGCCATGACCGCCACCATGTGACCTCCGAACTTCATTCCTTGCGCCTCGAGATACGTAGATGCTGCCACGAAGGTCACGGCGCTTACGGAACCATACGCTGCTGCTATAGCCGCCGCATCGGACACTGAGAAGAACCGTCGCAACAAGTAGAAGCCATAGATCGGGATCACGGTGGCGATCAACAGTCCTGCAACGCACGACCAGATGATCTCGGAAGTAAAGGGGCTGTGCGCCAGCTCCTGTCCGCCCTTGAATCCGATGGAGAAGAGCAGATACAGGCTTATGAACTTGGCTGATGTTGCCGGGATCTCCAGGTCGCTCTTGATACGCACCGCAAGAATGCCGAGCAGAAAGAACAGCAACGTGGGATTGGTAAGGTTCGATATAAGCAGCGTGTAGTCCATGTGCGGGCAACGAAGATACGGGAAGCAGAAAGGGGCGATGCACCGGAAATCGCGCATCGCCCCTTGAAAATATCCTCACCTGTCAGAGGGTGGTTATCCGACGAAGAAGTCGTCTCCACCGCCGCCTTGTGGTTCGTCGCGTGGTGGACGTTCCTCACGAGGAGCATCGTGACGTGGACGGTCGTCATCACGACGTTCAGGGCGTGGCCCACGGTCATCACGAGGTCCGCGGTCACCACCGCGTCCGCCACGGTCGTACCCGCCGCGTCCGCCACGGTCTCCGCCACGGTCTCCGCCACGTCCGCCTCGGTCGCCACCGCGTCCGCCTCGGTCGCCACCACGATCACGATCGCGTGGTGGACGTGGACGGTCTTCGTACGGCTCCATGCCTTCCGGCAATGGCAGAAGGGCCTTGCGCGACAGGCGCACCTTGCCGTCAGGCTGCACTTCGATGACCTTCACTTCGATGATATCACCAACCTTGAGAACGTCCGAGACATTCTCAACACGGCGGTGGTCGATCTGCGATACGTGCAGCAGGCCTTCCTTCTTTGGCTTGAGCTCGACAAAGGCACCGAGGCCTTCGCGAATCTCCTTCACCCTGCCCTTGATGATCGAGTCGAGCTCGATCGGGCGCGTGATGTCACGGATACGCGCGATGGCTGCATCGGCGCTTGCCTGGTCGATAGCAGCGATCGTGATCGTACCATCGTCTTCGATGTTGATCTCTGCGCCTGTCTCCTTGACGATGCTGCGGATCATCTCGCCCCCTGGTCCGATCACCGCGCCGATAGACTCGACAGGGATCTGGATGGTGGTGAGTTTCGGCGCATACGGTGAAAGCTCCGTGTTCGGCTTGTCCATGTGAGCATTCATGATGCCCAGGATATGCAGGCGTCCGTCACGGGCCTGCTGCAGGGCCGTGCGCATGATGTCCACCGAAAGACCTTCGATCTTGATATCCATCTGACAGGCCGTGATGCCTTCGAACGTTCCCGTGACCTTGAAGTCCATGTCGCCAAGGAAGTCCTCATCACCAAGAATATCGCTCAGCACGGCTACTCGCTTGTCTTCCATGATCAGACCCATGGCGATACCCGCCACGGCCTTCTTCATCGGAACACCGGCATGGAAGAGTGCCAGCGAGCCGGCACAGACGGTGGCCATTGACGAAGAACCGTTCGACTCGAGGATGTCCGACACCACACGGATCGTGTAAGGGAATTCGAGCTCATCCGGAATGAAGTGCTTAAGTGAGCGCTCGGCAAGATCGCCGTGACCCGTCTCGCGGCGGCTGGTGAAGCCAAAGCGGCCGGTCTCACCGGTCGAGAACGGTGGGAAGTTGTAATGCAGCATGTACCGGATATCATACGTCGGCAGCAGACCGTCGATGAGCTGCTGATCCTTCTTCGTACCCAGCGTAATGGTTGTGAGCGACTGCGTCTCACCGCGGGTGAACAGTGCCGATCCGTGCGTACGCGGCAGCACGCCTGTTTCGACCGTGATCGGGCGGATCTGTGTTGTCGAGCGACCATCAAGACGGCGCCCTTCGCCAAGGATCATCTCGCGCATTTCGCGCGCTTCGATCTTCTTAACGATGCCGCCGAGCATCTTGCCAATGTTGATACCCGCATAGGCATCGGGATTTGCTTCCACGACAGCGTTTGCTGCGGCGGTGGCAAGACCCTTGACTTCCGTACGGAAGGCGCTGCGCTGTTCCTTTGAGGACTCAACGCGGATCTGCGTGCGGATGCGCTCGGTGATCGCTGCCTCGACGGCGGCGACAAGATCCTGCGGCGTTTCGCTCGAAGCAACTTCACGCTTCTTGATGTCGAGCATCGACATCAGTTCGCGCTGCAGAGCATTGATCTCGCGGATCCAGTTATGCGCGAATTCCATCGCGGCAACGAACTCGTCTTCGGAGATCTCCTTGCTTGAACCTTCGACCATCACGATCGACGAGTCAGATCCGGCAACCATGATCTCAAGATCCGATTCCTGGATCTCTGAATGCGTTGGGTTGATGATAAACTCACCGTTGACGCGACCAACGCGCACTTCAGCGATCGGCCCCTTGAACGGAATGTCACTGATCATCAGCGCTGCGGAAGCACCGATAACGGCCAGCACATCCGGCTCGTTCTGCATGTCGTAGGAATAGACCGTAGCGATCACCTGCGTGTCATTGCGCCACTCTTTCGGGAAGAGGGGGCGAAGCGGACGATCGATCAGACGCGACGTGAGGATCTCGGTTGTTGTTGGACGTCCTTCACGACGGAAGAAGCCGCCCGGGATCTTGCCAGATGAGGCGAGCTTCTCGCGGTACTCACAGGTAAGAGGAAGAAAGTCGATGTCGGGCTTCGGCTCGGCACTTGCGTTAGCCGTTACCAGGACCATGGTTTCGCCGTAGGTGACCATCACCGAACCGGCGGAGAGTTTGGCAAAGCGACCTGTCTCGATGGACAGTTCCTTGCCGTTGATGATCTTTTTGACCGTGTGCATGATGCACTCCAAAAGTGGGTGAATGTCAGCCCGTTATCTGGGCTATCACGGCACCGCGGTCAGCTATCACTCCTTGTCAGGGGGCTTATGGGAAAGCCCCTTGACAAAGAGTGCCACGATGCCATAGAAGAGAGTTTACGATGGGCGGCGATCATCGAAGGGATGACCGCCGCCGCGATGGACAGCGATAGTTACTTGCGCAGACCGAGCTGAGCAACGATCTCGCGATAGCGATGAACGTTGTTCTTCTGCAGGTAACCAAGCAGGTTCTTGCGCTTGGCTACAAGCATGATCAGACCACGACGTGAGTGGTGATCCTTGCGGTGCTGTTCGCAGTGCTGGGAAAGAGCCTTGATATGCTCCGTCAGAAGGGCGATCTGCACTTCCGGCTTGCCGGTATTTGCTGCCGTGCCGCCAAACTGGGCGATCACCGCTGCTTTACGTTCCTTGGAGATCATGATGTCCTCCATTCCTTGATATGATGTTGATAGGTAGTTGTTTGCATTCTGTCGTGTTGAAGCTGAGCGAGGAATTCCTCGCGGGATTCGAAGCGCTGTTCATCGCGGATCTTCGCGATAAAGGTCACATCGAGTGTACGTTCGTAGAGATCGATGTCCACGTCAAGAAAGTGGACCTCAAGTGTGGGCTTCGTATCCGACGTGAACGTTGGTCGAAGTCCAATGTTCGCCATACCGAGCCGAGGCTCGGAGTCGATGACTGCCATCACGGCATAGACACCGTTTTCCGGCAGCAGCTTGTACTCATCTGAGGGGGCGATGTTTGCCGTCGGGATTCCGAGCTGACGTCCGCGTCCGTCCCCGCGCACAACTACGCCGCGCACAGCGTAGTGGCGACCGAGCATTGTTGATGCTCCCTGAAGATCGCCGCCCTTGAGGGCATTACGGATCTTCGTGCTGCTGACCACCACACCGCCAAAGGAAAGCGGCGGTATGCCCTCGACCGTGAAGTCGAGCTCGGGTGAGAGACGTTGCAACAGCTCTTCATTGCCACCACGATCTTTGCCAAAGACATGATCATGGCCAATGAAGAAGTGTTGTACGCCTATGTCCCGAACGATCACCGAGCGCACAAAGTCCGATGCTTCCGTTGCCGCAAAGTCACGCGTGAAAGGTATCACGACGGTCAGATCGACCCCCTGCGCTGCCAGCAGCTCACATCGTTCATCGATTCCGGTGAGAAGTCTCAATGGCTCGCGCCCTTCTTTTGCGAGAACGATCTGCGGATGCGGATCAAACGTCACAACCACGATCCGTTCTCCGTGCCGCTGCGCAACGTCGCGCATCAAATGCAGCACTCCGACGTGTCCAACGTGCACACCGTCGAAGGTGCCAACCGTTACTGCTGTTTCCTTCATGAACGGAACGGCATCGGTACCGTAGCGAACCACCTTCATGCATCCTCCCCGGGCGCAAGAAGTTTTCGGATCTCATCGATGCGCAGTGCATCACCAACGTGATGCTGTCCGCTTGCCGTGCGACGAAGTGACCAGACATAGCCACCGCAGCCGAGTTTGACGCCAAGATCCCGAGCTATGCTGCGGATATACGTACCCCGGGAGCAGGTGATCGTGCAGCGCACCACAGGCCAGGATACACTCACATCATCGATCGCATGGATCGTTACAATCCGGGGCTTGGCAACAAAGTCGATGCCCTGCCGCGCAAGATCGTACTGACGCCGACCCTGATGACGCACCGCACTAAAGGCAGGCGGTGTCTGCTCAATGGTTCCCGTGAACGACATCAGCGCCGAGAGAATATCCTGCGATGGCAGTGGCTCAACTGAGCGTTCCGTGCAGGTACCGCCGCGGTCATCCGTTGTTGAATCTGCACCGAGAAGGATCTCAACCTCATAGGTCTTGGTACCTTCCTGCAGCTCTTCGATATCCTTGGTGGCTTTACCGAAGCACAGCACCAGGAGCCCCGTAGCAAGAGGATCAAGTGTGCCGGCATGGCCGACGCGTTTGACGCGAGTAAGGTTGCGCACCTTGGCTACACAGTCAAACGACGTCCAGTTTTCTTCCTTGTCAATGAGCGCGATCGCACCATCCGTCCGTGCTGTTTCCAACCATTGCTCGATCGTCGGATCAGACGAGCGACCGAGCGTCATCCGATCAATCATTCTCGTTTGTGTCATCGTGATGTACATCATCAACGGGACGAACCCGATCGAGGATCGCCTCGATGCGCTGCGCGCGGTCGAGCGAATCGTCGATGAAGAACTGCAGTTGCGGTGTGTAGCGAAGTCGAAGCGACGTGGCCAGATGATGACGCACACGTCCCATGAAGTACTTGTCGATCTGTTCGAGCACTTCAGCCGGAGTGATCCCCTTGCCGCCGAAGATGCTCAGGTACACGCGAGCGATCTGCAGGTCAGCCGACAAACGCACCTCGGTCACGGAGATGAACCCTGCAGAGAGTTCTTCCGCGACCGACCTCAGGGGGCTTGCCAGGGCCTTTTGAATTTCGCCGGCCACGCGTTCAGTACGGATCGACACGGTTACGACAGCTTCCGTTTGACTTCAATTGTCTTGTAGCTCTCGATGATGTCGCCCTCTTCGAGATCATTGAATCCCTGAACACCGATACCGCATTCAAAGCCGGTTTCGACCTCGCGCACGTCGTCCTTGACGCGCTTGAGTGATGCCAGGGTACCCTTGTAGATCTCGAACCCGTCGCGCAGAACACGGATCCTGTCATTGCGGGTGATCTTACCGTTCTGCACATAGCAGCCGGCAATCGTTCCCAGGCGGCTGATCTTGAAGATCGCACGGACCTCAACGGTGGAGGTGATCTCTTCCTTGATGTCCGGCGTGAGCATACCCTCGAGGGCAAGCTGCACTTCGTTGATACAGTCGTAGATGATCGAGTACAGACGGATCTCGACACTTTCACTTTCGGCAATCTTGCGGGCGGCAGGTGGCACGTTGACCTGGAAGCCAACGATGATCGCATCCGACGCGGAGGCAAGCATGACGTCGCTCTCACTGATGGCACCGACGCCACTGTAGAGGATGCGGACCTTGACCTCGGCGGTTGAGAGTTTCTGCAGAGAGTCCGAAAGAGCTTCCACTGAGCCCGACACGTCGGCACGCACGATGAGGCGAAGTTCCTTCACGCCACCTTGCTGAATCTGCGCCGAGATATCGTCGAGTGTCATGTGACGCATACCACGGAACTGCTGTTCGCGGCGGAGCTGCTGACGGCGTGTTGCTACGTCGCGGGCTTCGGCATCGGTCTCCATTTCCAACAGTACGTCGCCGGCATTCGGAAGTCCGTCAAAACCTGTCACCTGCGCTGGCATGGAAGGTCCGGCGGAATCCAGTCGCTGTCCACGCTCGTCGAACATCGCTCGCACACGTCCGGCAAACTGACCGCAGACGAAGATGTCGCCAACGTTCAGAGTACCCTTCTGGACAATGACGGTAACAACGTTACCGCGTCCCTTGTCGATATGTGCTTCGATGACCGTTGCGCGAGCATTGCGATCAGGATTGGCCTTGAGGTCAAGAATATCGGCCTCAAGCACGATCTTCTCAAGCAGCGTCGGAATATTCAGACCGGACTTTGCAGAGATCTCCACGCACTGGTACTTACCACCCCAGTCTTCGACAAGGACGCCGCGGTCGGCAAGTTGCTGACGGATCCGGTCGGGGTTCGCCTCCGGACGGTCAACCTTATTGATCGCCACAACGATCGGTACTCCGGCTGCCTGGGCATGCGAGATCGCCTCGATCGTCTGAGGCATCACGCTGTCATCGGCCGCCACAACCAGGATCACGATATCGGTGACCTGTGCGCCGCGGGCACGCATAGCCGTGAAGGCTTCGTGACCAGGCGTATCGAGGAAGGAGATCGTGCGTCCGTTCGGCAGCTCCACGCGGTAGGCGCCGATGTGCTGCGTAATACCACCGGCCTCACCGGCAACCACGTTGGCATTGCGGATATAATCCAGGAGCGACGTCTTACCGTGGTCGACGTGACCCATGATGGTCACGATCGGTGAGCGCGGCTTGAGCGTCTCCGGTGCATCCTCGACCTCGGCTTCTTCCTGTTCGGCCTGCTCATCGAGGAATGATACTTCAAATCCGTAGTCGGAAGCGATCAGCGTGATCGTGTCTTTGTCCAGACGCTGATTGATCGACACCATCAGACCAAGCCCCATGCACTTCATGATGATGTCTGATGCGGTCACACGCATCATGTTGGCAAGGTCGGCAGTGGTCACAAACTCAGACAGACGAAGAATCGAGCTCTCGCGAGCGATTTCTTCCTGACGGATGGCTTCCTTTTCTTGTCGCTCAAGACGCTTGCGCATGCGCAACTTGGCACGTCCACCGGCAGGAGCCAGCTCCATACCGGAGAGCGTCTGCCGGATTGCGCGCACGACGTCGGAGTCCGACACCTGTGTGCGCATGCCTTTGGCAGCGCCGGTCTTTTTCTTCTTTGCGTCAGCGGCCTTCTTGGCTGCTGCCGAAGGGGCTGGTGGACCGAAGTCACGGCGACGTGTGTCACCGGAGGTCGATGTCGAGCCCGTTCCCGAGCCGGCAGGACCACGTCCGCGCGCAACCAGCGCGTCTCCGATGGCTCCGCGGCGCGGATCACGTCCGTCTGACGGACGGCGCTCATCGCGCTTGGGACGCGGCGGTGGCTTGGGTGCAAGATCGATCTTGCCCACAACGGTCAGTCCACGAAGCTGCGTGGACCCGCTTGGATTGTATTCAACCTCGATAACGCCCTTGCGGCGGCGCTTGCCCTTCTTTTCGTCAACATCCTCTCCGGCTGCACCCTCAGCTTCACCTTCCGGCTTGGGTGTCACAGGAGCCTCGGTGGCAGCTGCGGCTGCTTCGGCCGCAGGCGCGGCTGCAGGAGCAGCTGGTGCTGCGGGCTTGTTCGAGGATGGCTCGTAATCCCGAGCCGTCTTGGCGCTGGCAGCTTTGGCGGCCCTGTCGGCCTCTTCCTTTTTCCTGGCCTCTTTCAGGTCAATAACCTGTCCAACCGAAGGACCTGCCGGAGCAGCAGCCTGCGGCACTGCAACGGGCTGCTCTGCCACCGGCTCGACGATCTCCGGTGCCGGAGCGGGCGTTGGCGTTGGCGCTGGCGCTGGTGCTGGTGCTGGCGCAGCTGGCACTTCAGCAGGTTCCGCCTGTTGCTCCATCACCGGTGCGGCAGCTACAGGGGCTTCCGGACGTTCAAGACGCTCCTCGATCACCCGCTCGCGCTCCTCGGCCTCGGCCAGCGTATCGATCGAGACGGTGCTCCCCTGCTCCAGATGGCTCTTACGAACGGCCTGCTGACGCTGGACCTTTTCGCGTTGCTTCTGCGCAGTCTTCAGCTCCTTGGCGAACTTCTCGATCACGAGATCCAGCTGCTCGTCGCTCAGGACCGTCGTGGCCTTGTTCTCGAGCTTGTGGCCTTTCGAGGCAAGGTATTCGACGATCGCATCACGCCCGATGTTGATCTGGCTCGCGATCTTGAACAGTTTATTTCCGGTAGAACCTGCCATACATCCTTCAATTACTCTACTTCGTTTTCAGTGGATTCGTCCGATGCCTCTTCGGTCTCGGTCGATTCCTCGACTTCCATCTCGTACACTTCCGGTGTGTCCTCGGCGTACGATTCGGCAATGTCAGCATCGGCATCAGATGTTGCCGGCGTTAGCAACGCTACGGCAGCATCTTCGAGGGCGATGAGATAATGCTGGTCTTCGCGCTCTTCGAACTCTTCAAGCATGATGCGACGCACACGCACGATCCGATCCTTCTCCATGATGCCCAGCAGCATTGCTGGCTCGGCCTCGAGAAACTCGCGGGCCGTATCGATGCCGGCACGGATCAGACGGTCGAACAGATCACGTCCCAGCTCGTCACGGAATTCGATGAGTTCGATGTCCTCAGCCCCTTCCTTGACAAGTGACAGGGAGTAACCGGTAAGCTTTGATGCAAGACGCACGTTCTGACCCTGTTTGCCGATGGCCAGCGAAACCTGATCGTCGGGGACGATCACGGTGGCTGCACGACCATCTTCGCTGATGGTCACGTCGCGAACCTTCGCCGGTGACAACGCACGGGCGATGAACAGACGTGGGTCATCGTGGAACTCAATGATATCGATGTTCTCGTTGCCCAGCTCACGGACGATCGAGTGAATGCGAATGCCCTTCATGCCGACGCACGCGCCGACCGGGTCGACCCGTTCGTCGAACGACGTCACGGCAACCTTGGCGCGCTCGCCCGGTTCACGGGCAATGGCGCGGATCTTGATGATTCCGTCGAAGATCTCGGGAATCTCCTGCTCGAACAGCAGCGCCATGAATGAATCATCGGCACGCGACAGGATAAGATCGGGCAGCCCCGTGGCACCGCCGGATCGACGCACTTCCTTCAGGATGGCCTTGACCTGCTGGTTCTTCTTCAGGCGCTCGGTCGGGATCTGCTCTTCGCGCGGAAGACGCATTTCGACCTTGTTGTGCATCACGAGAATGTTGTTCGGACGAACCTGGTAGATCTCGCCGATGATGACCTCACCTACACGCTTGGAGTACTCCTCGTAGATGTTGTCCTTCTCGACGTCGCGGATGCGCTGATTGAGATTCTGGATCGCCTGAGCGATCAGTCGACGGCCGAACGAATCGGCAATGTTCTCAAGCGTGATTTCCTCGATGTGTTCATCACCGATCTCGGGCTCATTGCCCGTAACCTCACGAACCTCCTCGGCCGAGATCTGCAATTCAGGATTCTCCACCTCTTCGACGATCTCGCGCATGAGGTAGATCTCGATGTCACCCTTTTCCATGTTCACGATGATGTCGAAGTTGGACTCCAGTCCATACTTCTTGCGCACCATCGCCGAAAGGGTCTCTTCAACGATACCCTGCAGAAGATCGCGGTCAATGCTCTTCTCACGGGCCATCTCGTTGAAGGCCTCAATGATGAGCTTTTTGTTGTCGACCTGCTGCTTGACTTTCCGACGTGCCATGTGTTTTGACTCCATGACGGACAGGCTGGGCCTGCCACCTAAAACATGATCATTACCATTGCTTCTGCGACCTCTTCAGCAGGAATGCTGATAAGGGGCTTGGGCTCCTTCTTCGTTTGTTTGGGCTGAACGTCCAGCCCGTCGTCTTCCGCCCTCTCAAGCACCCCCTCAATGGTGGTGGCATCGGTGCGTTTGACGCGGACCCAACGTCCGATGTGCTTGCGGAGCTGCCAGAGATGTTTCACGGGCGTTTCGGCACCCGGTGACGTCACCTCAACCGTCCGCAGACGGCCGGCATACTCGTTCCCCTCCAGCCGCTCATCAATGCCACGGCTGACCGACCGGCAGTGATCGTGCGTCACCCCTTCAACCGTGTCGATGATCACGTCCAGAATAAGCTGACGCGCCTGGCCGCGGATCACCACATCGATGAGCGCAACACCGGCCGCGTCACAGGACTCGGCGATCGCCATCCGGACTTGTTCCGGAAGGATCTCCTTCATACCTCTCCACGACTTGTTCACGAACACTGTAGCACAAACGAAAAGTGGGCGACATCGCCCACCCTTCGAAATCGGCTACAAATATAGGGAACTTTTCCCCACCGACCTACGCAAAGGCGTTCTGTCCGGTGATGTCCTGACCCAGGATCAGGGTGTGCATTTCATGGGTTCCCTCGTAGGTTTTGACCGATTCGAGGTTGGCCGCATGACGCATGACGGGATACTCGTCGAGGATGCCGTTGGCACCGTGGATCTCACGGCTCATGCGGGCAATATTGAGGGCCATTTCACAGTTGTTCCGTTTGGCAAGCGACACCTGCTGCGGACGCAGCTGGCCGGCATCCTTGATGCGTCCAAGCCGCCAGCAGAGAAGCTGCGCCTTGGTGATCTCATTGAGCATCAGAACGAGCTTGTCCTGGATCAGCTGGAACCCGGCAATAGGCTTGCCGAACGCAATACGTGTTTTTGCGTAATTGAGCGACGAGTCATAACAGGCCATCGCTGCGCCAACAACGCCCCAGGAGATGCCAAAGCGGGCCTGGGTGAGGCATGAAAGGGGGCCACGCAGACCCTCAACGCCCGGCAGAATGTTCTCGTCAGGGATAAAGACGTCCTGGAACACAAGCTCAGAGGTGACCGATGCACGCAGCGAATGCTTGCCCTTCATCTCGGGAGCGGTGAACCCGGCCATGCCCTTTTCAACCAGGAATCCGCGCACTACGCCGTCGAGCTTGGCCCACACAACAGCCACATCAGCTAGCGTACCGTTGGTGATCCACATCTTGGCACCGTTGAGGATGAAGCCCCCTTCAACCTTCTTGGCGTTGGTGGACATCGAAGCCGGGTTCGAGCCGGCATCGGGCTCAGTAAGCCCAAAACATCCAATGGCATCGCCGGCAGCCAGTCGAGGTAGCCACTTGCGTCGCTGCTCCTCGGAGCCGTAGGTGTAGATCGGATACATGACCAGCGAGCTCTGCACGGAGGCAAATGAACGGATGCCTGAATCGCCCCGCTCAAGCTCCTGCATGGCCAGACCATAGCAGGTGCTGTTGAGTCCGGCACAGCCGTATTCCTGCGGCAGCGTGATGCCAAAGAGACCGATCTCGGCCATTTTCTTCACGAGGTGCTGCGGAAACACCCCCTCACGGGCACTGTGCTCAATGATGGGCAGAACCTCGTTGTCCACGAAGTCGCGAACCGTCTGGCGAACGAGTTTCTCTTCCTCGGTCAGAAGCTCGTCGATGTTGTAGTAGTCGGGATGCTGGAATGACATGGTGATAGCCGTAGGGTTGTTAGACGTTGGAATGTCAGAACAACGAAACTACGGAATGAGTGCCCTTGGACCGTAAGTTTGAAGGCTCCTTCTGAAGGGGCCCCAGGTTGTTTCAACATTGAAGCGTCCGACATGGACAACGCAAATGCGAGTGGTCATAGCGCGCCGAACGGCAGCAGAACCCTCGCTCTGACCATTGCCGCCATCGGCGTGGTGTATGGTGACATTGGCACCAGCCCCCTGTATGCTCTCAAAGAATGCTTCTCTCCGCACTACGGTCTCACGCCCGGACGTGCTGAGGTGCTGGGCATCCTATCGCTGATCTTCTGGGCGCTGACGCTGATCATCTGTATCAAGTATCTCGCGGTGATCCTTCGGTTCGACAACGAGGGCGAAGGCGGGATCATGGCGCTCATGGAGCTCGTGGTTCGACAGCTGACAAAGCCAACTCAAGTTTCCATCGTGATCTTCCTGGGTCTGTTTGGGTCGGCATTACTGTATGGCGACGGGATCATCACCCCGGCGATCTCTGTCCTGTCGGCTGTCGAGGGACTTACCGTTGCAGCACCTGCGCTTGGCAAGGCTGTGGTTCCAATCACGCTTGTCATTCTCGTGGGACTCTTCGCAATCCAGAAGTATGGCACGAGTCGAGTCGGCAGGATCTTCGGTCCATTCATGCTCGGGTGGTTTACGCTGCTTGGTGTTCTGGGGCTGATCAATGCTATCCAGACACCGGAGATCTTCGAAGCGGTTAACCCCTACTACGCATGGCAATTCTTTGCTCTGCACAAATTCCATGCCTTTGTGGTTCTGGGTAGCGTCTTTCTGGTCGTCACCGGAGGCGAAGCACTGTATGCGGACATGGGCCACTTTGGCCGCAAGCCCATTATGCGTGGCTGGTTCATGGTCGCCTACCCGGCGCTAGCGCTGCAGTACTTCGGTCAAGGGGCTCTGCTACTGCGCGAAGGGAACATCGCTTCAACGATCGCAAATCCTTTCTTTCACATGGTGCCATCGTGGGCGGTCGTGCCGATGGTGATCATTGCAACATTCGCAACGATCATTGCCTCGCAGGCCGTTATCTCGGGCGCGTTCTCGCTTACATGGCAGGCACAGCAGCTTGGGTATCTGCCGCGACTGAAGGTCACGCATACATCAAGCGAGGAGCGAGGACAGATCTACATGCCCACGGTCAATTGGGTGCTGTTCATCAGCTGTGCTTTCCTCGTGATCGCATTTAAGACATCGGGAGCACTGGCAGCCGCCTACGGCATTGCCGTAACCTCGACAATGGTCATCACGACGCTGCTTGCCTGGCAGGCCATGAGAAATATCCTGCAGTGGAGCACGCCGGTCACCGCCTTCATTTGCACCGTGTTTCTTGTCATCGACGCCTCGTTCTTCATAGCCAACACGCTGAAGTTTTTTGATGGCGGGTACGTTCCGTTCACAATGGCCGTACTCACGCTCATCGTCATGATCACCTGGCGAAGGGGACGGACGATCCTGTCGGAACGAATCAAACAGCGCAGCAAGCCTCTTGTCGACGTTATCAATGAAGATATCGACCGCTATACGATCGTTCCCGGAACGGCCATCTACATGACCGGATCAGGGGGCGTAGCACCGCCGGCGATGATGAACAACCTTAAGTACAATCGTGTTCACCATGAGAACGTGATCCTGCTGACGGTCAATGTCCAAAAGCTAGCTCGCGTTGAAGTCCAGAAGCGCATCGAATTCGAAGAGATACGTCCCAGCGTATGGAAGGTGATTCTCAATTACGGATTCATGGATCAGCTCACTCTCCAGGACGATATCAAGTCGTTCCCCGAAGAAGGGGTCCTGGTTGACTTTACAGACGTGATCTTCGTTCTCGGTCACGAGACGCTTACAGTGCAGGATGGCCATGGAATGGCACGCTGGCGTAAAGAACTGTTTGTGTTCCTGCATCGCAACTCCCGCACGCCTGCACGGTACTTCGGAATCCCGGTCAAGCAGACCCTCGAGGTCGGCTCCCACCTGTCGATCTGACACGCCCCTTACAGACCGAGCTCCAGCCCGGCCGACAGTCGAAGCCCGTTGCCGACGAGCCAGCCAACGTATTGCTCCCTCGGTCCACCCGACCGTGGCACCGGCACAGGTAGGGCCTCGGGCTGACGTAGAAGGTAGGTGAACTCGATAGATAGCCGGCCGAGATCGGTCTTCAGCACCAGCAGGCCGCCGATCTGCACGCCCCCACCGATCTGGGCGGCATAGGACGTTGACACACGGTCGGGAATCTGCCCGCGGTCACCCTGGAGAATACGCGTGTAATCGTCGACCTGATCGGCCGAACTCAGGTAGTCGGCCATTGCGCCAAGATGTAGGCCGATGTAGGAACCCGCAGAGTCAAATCGCGCCAGCGGGATTCGCAGGGCTGCGCTGAGCTCCATCGCTGAGGTCGTCAGCGAAGAGACAACGACCGGTCCGGAGAAGGGATTATCGACCACCTGCACCATGCCGCCTGCGCCGGCGAAGCTGTTTCGTGTGAAGCGGGAGGTAAAGCCCCCTTCCTCCTGACGCAGTCCGAACGTGCCGACAAGTTCGAGTCCCTTTCGCAGGGTCGTCACGACACGTCCGCCGTAGAAGACGCGGCTCGGTTCACCATAGGCCGAAACATCGGATCGAGATGAACCGGCAACTGTCGAGCCAATAGTAAGACCAACGTAGGTCTGGCCGAAAACAGACGACGCCGCGATCATGAAGACCATGATCGCGACGCCGATGAAACGTTCTGTAGTACTCATCCAGAAATCTACGGGAGAATCACAACTCAGGTACTTCCACCGTGATGGCCTGCTTGGATCCGTCCGCATCCTTGACGACAAACATCATGCCGTCACCGGCTTGCTTTGCCGTGATGACACGCTTGAGCTGAGCGGGCGAAGTCACCTCGCGGCCGTCGGCCTTCAGGATGACGGTGCCCTGACGCAGACCACGACGTGCCATCTGACCGAACCGGTCGACCTTGCTGACGTACACGCCCTGCTTGACATTGAAGGTTGAACGCTGCTCGCTTGTGAGGGCCGCGGCGGTAAACCCGAGCCCCTTGATCGTGACCGGCTCGGAATCATCAGCGGGCGAATCCAAATCCTCGATACCACCGGTCTTGGCGGCCACATCGACGCCGTCCGGCGCTTTGAGCTTTACGGTCTTGGTGATCTCACGCCCATCACGCCAGATCTTGAGGTTCACTTTGTCGCCGGCACGACGCAGTACGATCTCGTTCTGCAGATCACTGGACGTCTTGACGTTCTTGCCGTCCACGTCCAGGATAACGTCTCCAACTTCGATGCCGGCCGATTCGGCGGCACCGCCCTTGACGATCTTGTTGACGCTAACGCCGGCAACCTTGGCCAGGCCGACAGCCTTGGCCGTTGCCTCGTCGACGCTCGTGATCTCCACGCCGATGTATCCACGCTCGATCTTTCCATCATCGATCAGGTCCAGCACAACACTGCGCACCATGTCGATCGGGATCGCGAAGCCATACCCGGCGTTGACGCCGGTCTGCGAGGCGATTGCTGTATTGATACCAACCAGACTTCCGTTGATGTTGAAGAGTCCACCGCCGGAGTTACCCGGGTTGATCGCCGCATCGGTCTGAATAAAGTTCTCGGCAGCATAGCGGCTGCGCTGATTGTTCATTTCGTTTGTGCCGACGATCCCGATCGAACGGCCCATGGCCGAGACGATGCCCGTGGTAATCGTCGACTTCAGTCCCAGGGGGCTCCCGACGGCCACAACCCACTCACCGATACGGATGTCGGAGCGCTGTGCCAGATGTGCAGCAGAAAAACGACCGTCGATCTTCAGAACGGCAAGGTCCGTCAGCGGGTCACGTCCGACCAGCCTGGCCTTGTATTGTTTCTGATCCGTTGTGGTCACCGTAATGCCCCCTTCCTTGGCATTCTCCACCACGTGGTTGTTCGTTACCACATATCCGTCCGCCGTGACGATGACACCCGAGCCGCCGGCCTCGGATTCAGGTAGGACCATTTCTTCCTCACCCTCGGGCGTGCCGAAATCGGGTCCGAAGAAGCGGAAGAAATCCTGCGGCATGCCGCGCATTGAGACGCCCTTGCGATCGGTCTTGACGCTGATCGACACCACCGACGGCGTGACGGCCGAGGCAACGTTGACGAACTGATCGTTGAGCATCTTGACGGCCGGAGGGGCCATGGCAGGGGGCGCCCCTGCCCCTAACTCGACGTCGGCCGCAAACAGCTGCTCGATGGCGTTACTGGAAAATGTGGTCATGAGGACGACGCCGGCAACAACGCCGATGCCAATGAGGGCGATGGCGGTGCCGAGAGATCGACGTGACATAGTATGCTCCTGTGAATTCATTCGGCATCAACTGACGAAGAAAAATGCCCTGTATTGCCCCCTTACAGGCGGTTCACAGAGAACCGGACCGGCCGACGGAAGATCTCTTCCATCAGACCCGTGCGGCGCTCAGCACTCCATAGCTCGACGTCGGGCATCTCCCCAAGCACCTTCAGTCCGATCTCGATCCCGGCCTCAGCCGTGCGAACCTCAAGACCATGCACGACGGACTGCTGGCGCCGGTCGAGTCCTTCGGCGATACGCAGGATCGATGCCAGCACGCCCACCATGTGCTGCTCCGAAGAGGTCAGACCGGCAAAGACGGGGTGCTTCTTTTTCGGGTGACTCTTACGATGATATCTGGCAACCGAGGAGATGAGCACGGTCTCGTCGCTGGTAAACCCCGGCATGACACAGTTACGGATGATGTATTCGCTGTGCTTGTGATGCTGATCTGCGGCAATATGGTAGCCGACATCGTGAAGGAGGGCCGCCGCTTCGAGTAGTTCCCGCTCTTTGTCACCCATCCCGTGCAGAGGCATCAGATCATCAAACATGCGAACGCACAGATGCTTGACGTGTTCGGCGTGACGTCGATTCACGCGATAGAGTTCGCAGATATGCAGAACGCTCTGGTAGCGCAGTCGCGACAGGTGGTGCGTCAGGCCGATATCGCGGGCCTGCTGAAAGGTGTCGAAAACGATCCCTTCGCGAAGCGCGTATCCGGAGAGCGTAAGCCTGCGGATGCCAAGCCCCTTGATAAGATGCTCCACAAGCAGTGCGCCGGCAACGATCACGTCTGCCCGCTTAGCGTCAAGTCCGGGCAGGGCCATGCGTTCATCAATGGTCCGTGCTGACAGGACCATGTCGATGGCACCGAGGATCTCGTCACGATCAAGCGTGACACCGTTGAGGGTTTCCGGCGTTCGCCTGCCCGAGCGCGCGAAGGCGATCGAAGCAAGAGCCATGACGGTGCCCGAACAGGCGATGGCCTCATCAAAACCGAAGGCGATGTGCGATTGAAAGGCCGGCTGCCACTCACCGCGTATCCATGCGCGACAGTCGGCGATCTGCTGCTCGTTGACGCGTGAATCCGGAAAGAACCGCTCGCTAAGACGGATGTGTCCAAGCTTAGCCGAATGAATGTAGACCGGCTCGCCGTCATGACCGGTGATGGTCTCGGTAGAGCCCCCTCCGATATCAAAGACGAAGACGCGCTTATCGGCGATGCTGAGCGCATTGCGCACGCCAAGGAAGATGAGACGCCCCTCTTCAATACCGGGGATCACGTCAATATGAACTCCGGTCTGACTCAGCACCCGGTCAACAAATACGTCCTTGTTCAGAGCTTCCCGCACAGCACTGGTAGCGATGGCCCGGACGGTTGCATTGTGCTGTCGCGCCTCGTCAACAAGCCGCACCATGGCCCTCAGGCCACGCTCCATGGCATCATCCGAGATGCGCTTCATGTCGCCCTTCGACGAACCAAGACGCACGGTGTCTTTCGAGCGGGCGTGAATGCGCAGCATGCCTGCTTCAGTCACACTGGCGATCACCATGTGAAAGGAGTTTGTGCCGACGTCGATGGCGGCAATACGGTCAGTTGTGTTGGGGCTGCTCATGGCTGTTGTATTCGTTGTCAAAAATACCATCCCTATCTTCCCGATATGTTCCAGCGCCCATTTATCATCATTGGTACGATCATTGTTGTCGGGATTCTGCTGGCCCCCTACCTGGTGGGATTTGCCAGACGTCTCTCCGGCAGAACTCCAAAGGATCCTTAAGGCATGGCAGCATCGCAGCGACTGGCCTTTCTTGACGCGGCACGCGGAATCGCCGTGCTCTGGATGATCCAGGTGCACGTCACGAACGTCATCCTCGATCCGGCACTTCGCTCATCGATGGTGTTCAACATCCTGAACATCTCCAATGGCTACGTCGCCCCAACATTCATCTTCTGCGCAGGGTCGGGCCTGTGGATTGCCCTCTCCCGCAAGGGAGCCAAGTACCTGGAGTTTGGCAGCGATCTGCTAACGTATCTCCGACGTCTGGCCTACGTTCTTTTCTGCGCCTACGTTCTGCATGCGCCGATCTACTCACTCGGACAGATGATCAACGCTCCGGCATCGACGTGGATGAGCTGGGCGCAGCTGGACGTGCTGCACGTGATCGTCTATGCATCGCTGGGCGCACTTGCCGTTTTCCTTGCACTCCGAGATCTCAAGAAGGCAACGCTCGCCTACGCATGCATCGCAGCCGTCATCTTCGGACTCTCCTGGATGGTTCCCAAGAGTGAGCTCAGCCAGTTTCCTCTGTTTCCCTGGAGCGGCTATCTGTTCACCGGAGCGGCCATCACCGGATGGTTCATGCAAACGTCTGACCGCGACAAGTTGGCACGGATGTTTGTGATCATGGGGCTTGCCGGACCCGTGGTGCTGTTTCTTAGTTTCTTTTACGGACCATCCATGCCCTGGGACGGTGTCTGGTGGCGCTCTCCGGGCGGCTTGATGTTTCGGGTGTGTGCAACCCTACTGCTGCTCGGTCTGCTATATCGGTGGGAAGCATCGATACCGAACACGAAGGTCGGGCGCTTTCTGGTAACGCTAGGCAACGAGTCGCTGTTTATGTACGTCAGTCACCTTCTACTCGTCTACGGCTCACTGGCACCATGGCTCGAGAACATCTATGGCACCCATCACGTGGGATATGGACCGAACTTCCTGATCTGGATCCTCGTCAGTGCCGGCTTTTCCGGCTTAATGCTCGCATGGCACCGGCTTAAACGGGAGCGCCCGTCGATGGCTGCAACGATCATTCGACTGCAGATCATCGGCATCGTCACATACTTCATCCTCCGACCCTGACACGCCCCATAAACCGACAACGGCCAGCCCCTTTCGAGGCCGGCCGCAGCGGCGTTCTGTTCACGATCGGTGATCAGCGGGTCACGGTGACAGGTGTCGTCATGGTTCCGCGCTCACCAGAGATCGTCAGGTAGTAAAGACCGGTAGCAAGGTCGGCCGTGATGAGTCGGAACTCATACACGCCTGCCTGCTGCACAGCATTCGCAAAGAATGTTGCGGCAACGGCACCCGTTGCGTCGGTCAGCCGGACGGTCACCACGTCGGCATTCGCTAGCTGATAGCGAACGGTCGCGGCATCCATCGTCGGGTTAGGGAATACGCTGCCGGTGATGCCGGCACGCACGTGGTCTTCTTCGAGGACAGAAGTGTTAGGATTCTTTGCACGATACTCGCGGTTGACCGGATCATACTCCGACCACGGAAGATCCCAGCGCTGCAGTCCAAATGCACCGCGGAAGGCAACCTTCTCGAAGAAGCTGTCGGCCGTCTTACCGGCAAAGGCCGCAGAGTTTTCAAGGGGGCTTCCGGTCTTGATCGCAGGATTGAAATCGATGTTTGTCGGGAACGGATTCTCGAGCATTGCTCCGGTCGGTGAACTCTTGTCGACAACGTTGCCATACTCGGCCTTTCCGAGCCAGTTGGCATCAATACCTGCAGGAGCCGTGCCGCCGGCAAGTGTCAGAACAGTACCCTTCACCCCGTACCATGAGTTGTTGCGGATCTCGATGGAATCACCGGCAGCGGCGATCATGGTTGGAACCTGTGCGAATTCGAATCCGCGTGGCCAGCCGATGAAGACCGAGTTGTGGATGGCCTGACGTGAGTTGCGACGGATCTGGGCTGCTGCTCCGTAGCGGGTGCTGTACTGATTGGCGCCCGAACCTGCTGTCCATGCCGTGTCCTGAATCGGACCGATCGCCGTGACATTGCTGAACGTCGCCGAGGTGAACGGCTGATTGTAGGAGGCCTGAGCATCATTGTCGGACTCGAATGCCTGCGACGTAGACACATCAGCAACCGTGCGGTAGCGCTGTACAACTCCGAACTGGACCTTGCCAGAGAAGCCGTTGTCCGTGTCGAAGTCATCATCGAGAATTCCGGTCGAGATCAGATACTTGGCATTGACTGTGCCACCAAACCATTCGAATCCGTCATCATTGCCGAATGACACTTGAACGTTCTCGATCGTCGTGCCGCGTCCTACTCCACCCATCGTCAGTGAGTTCAACTCGGAGTTTGGCTGTGTGGCGATACCGGCGAATTCAATACGGGCGTACTTGAGAATGCCGCTGTTGTCGTCATCGTCCGTACCACCATACCAGCCCTTGCCGCCTGCTGTCTGTGATGCCACGCCCCCTTCGAGAGCTGCCTGACCGGCCGGTTGATTGATGCGGGCCTTTCCGCAGATCAGAATGCCGCCCCAGTCACCGCGGGCACGCTGTCCCGGTACGGCACGCGAGGTGAAGATGATCGGGTCCTGCGCCGTGCCTTCGGCAAGGATCTTGCCACCGCGATTGATCACCAGCGCGGAGTTGTTGCCGGGCTCGTCGCCAACAATGATGGTTCCCTTTTCGATCTCGAGCGTAGCTCCGTCGTTGACGTAGACATAGCCTTTGAGACCGTAGATCTTGGTGTTGACCAGTTTGATGCGTCCGGTGATCTCGCCCTCGAGTACAGAGTCGACCTTGATCGGTGCCGGTGCCACAACTTCAAACGGCTGGTCGTTGATATCAAACTTCGTCGTGTCGCTCAGCAGCGTCATCTTTACGTATCCGGTCTTGGTCTGGTCTTCCGGACGGAAGACAATTCCACCGGCAAACGAACCGCGGCGCGTTGCACTGTCGAGCACGTTGGACAGTCCGGTGATCGCCTTCCACGGGCCTTCCGAACTCTTACCAAACTCAAAGCGCCAGCGGCGACGGAATGTGTTCGTTGTATCCCAGCGGACGTCAACAGACTGGCCGACGCGGAAGACCTTATTGTTTCCGCCCGGTTCGATAAGACGAACCGTTGGCTCAACTACCACAGGAGCTTCGATGGCGAATGGGAAGTCTGACACATCGAAGACAGAAGGGTCACTCACCAGCGTCATGCGGATATAGCCGGTGGTCGTTACAACGTTTGGAGTCGTGAAGCCATCCTTAAGAAGGCCGCGTGTAGTGCCGGCATCGGTAACGTTCTCTGCACCAGGGATCGGCTGCCATGGTCCGGTTGCTGACGTGGCGAACTCAAACTTGAACGCGTTGCCTGCGGCACCCGAAGTGTCCCACGTGATCGTGAGTTTCTGACCTTGCTGATACTTTTCTCCGGCAGCTGCACCGGGGGAGACAAGACGGACAAGGGGCTGCGCACGATACTCACGATTAACCGGATCGTATTCGGCCCAGCCGGCATCCCATCGAGCGGCTCCGTCAGCAAATGCACCGCGATATGCCACTCGCTGGAAGTAGCTATCCGAGATCGGAACCAGTGGTGATCCATTTTCGAAGCTGGCCGTCGAGAGGTATGAGGCCACACCCAGAGGGCGTGGATCGAAGGTGTTGTCGTTCGGCCACGGACTTGCGATGAAGGCGTTGTTCGGGTTGCCCTTATCCACTTCATTGCCGAAGCCACTCTTTGCAAGCCAGTTCGCATCCATGCCCGCAGGCGGAGTGCCGCTGGCCAGTGTCAGTGTCGCCCCCTTGACGCCGAACCAGCTATTGTTGCGAACCATCAGCGTGTCGCCATTGGCGGCTACCATCGTAGGAGCCTGAGCGATCTCGAAACCGCGCGGCCAGCCCACGAACACCGTGTTGAAAATGCTTGCACGGGCATTGCGACGGATCTGCGCGGCAGCTCCGTAGCGCGAGCTGTATTGATTGGCCCCGCTGCCTACCGTCCATGTCGTGTCCTGTAGCGGCCCGATGACCGTGAAGTTGGAAAAGATCGGTACGGTGCGCGGGTTATTGAATGAGCTTGTTGCATCGTTGTCGATCTCAAAGGCCTGCGAGGTGGAAACATCGGCCACGGTACGGAAGCGCTTCACGATACCGAACTGCACCTTGCCGGAAAAACCGTTGTCGCAGTCGAAGTCATCATCCAGTGTGCCGTAGGCGATCAGATACTTGCCATTGACCGAGCCACCGAACCACTCGAAGGCATCGTCGTTGCCATATGAGCACTGGATGTACTCTGTTACCGTGCCGCGTCCGACACCGCCAAGCGTCAACGAATTGAGTTCGGAGTTTGGCTGTGTGGCGATGCCGGCAAACTCGATGCGGACGTAGCGAAGAATGCCGCTGTTGTCATCGTCATCTGTTCCGCCATACCATCCCTTGCCCCCGGCAGTCTGATCGGCAACGCCACCTTCAAGAGCGGCCTGTCCGGCTGGCTGGTTGACGCGGGCCTTGCCGCAGATCAGAATACCACCCCAGTCGCCACGAGCACGCTGTCCAGGTGCTGCGCGGGATGTGAAGACGATCGGACGTTCCCTTGTTCCGTCGGCGATGATCTTTCCGCCACGATTGATCACGAGCGCTGAGTTTGCTCCCGGCGTATCTCCAACAATGATCGTTCCCGGTTCGATCGTCAGGGTTGCTCCATTGTTCACATACACATAGCCACTGAGGCCATAGATCTTGGTCGCACGGAGTGTGATGGACGTTGTGATCTCACCACTGAGAATCGAGTCCGGCTGGATGACACGGGGCTCTTCGACCGTGAAAGGATTATCGGTGATGTCGAAGACCGTCGGATCTGCGATCAGCTCCATGCGGATGTATCCTGACGTTGTAGGAACGTTTGGAACGCGCCAGCCCCCTGATGTCGGCACTGACTGACCGCGTGTTGCTCCGGAGTCGAGCACATTCGTCAGGCCCGTCAGCGGCGTCCACGGACCAGCCGGCGTTGTGCCGAACAGAAAGCGCCAGCGCGCACGGAACGTGCCTGCGGTGTCCCAACGCATTTCCTGTGTTGTTCCCGGACGAAATGTCTCTCCGCCATTAGGCGTTCGTATAGAACAGGAAGATGGATTCTGTGCAAGCGATGTTGCCATGAGGCACATCAGCATTGCAAGGGTTGTAACAACGGTACGCATGGTTCTCTCCGTGTGGATATTGGTCATGATTACATTCTATAGCCAAGGCCAAGGCTTACGCCCATGCCCCGGATGTTGGATTGAATGAGCGCTCCGTTCTGCTCCCACTTGAGTGGCTGATTGAGCAGGTCTCGGATGCTGAGTTTGAATTCGAGGGCATCACCGAACGGCTGGATCACCGAGAAGTCGACCACATGCCGTGGCAGTTCGTATACGTGCGGATCGCCCTGGAACACGCCAACCAGATTGACCTGGATGATCCGGCGACCGTAGGTGTTGTAGGCAAGGGTTACAGCCGTGCGTGTTGATGGATTGAAGTACGACAGCGTAGTGTTGATCGTATAGGGGCTCTGTCCCCACATCGAACGCTCATCGTTCACACCTGCCTGCTGAACAATGATCCGGGAGTTGATGAACGCCGCATTGACCGACACCATGAAGTCGCGCATCGGTGCACCGAAGAATCCAAGCGACTTGCGTACTTCAAGTTCGACACCGAGGTTGTTCGCCGGACCACTGGCATTGGCATAGGAGCGGACAAGCTCAGACTGCTGCGGGAAGAGCGTTTCCTCGATCGCATTTTCAAAGCGCTTGTAGAAGACGCCGGCAGAGAGAACTTCGCCGGCCGACGGGAAGTACTCAACGCGAAAGTCGTAGTTCTGAATCAGTGCCCGCACAAGGTTCGGATTACCCGAAACCGTTGCCTGCAAACCAAAGTCGTAAAACTGGAAGGGGGCGAATTCACGAAGAGATGGACGCGCAAGCGTTTGTGACGCTGATGTCCGAATGTTGAGATTTTCGAATGGACGGACGATCAGATTGAATGCCGGGAGAACATCCACGATGTCGCGATTGACATTCACGCGATCGTCCGTGACAGTGAAGGAGTTCAGAAGCTGAATATTCTTTTCAACCCGTGCACCTGTCACAAGACGAACATCAAGGCCTGAGATCTGGAATGGCACGTCGACCATTACATACCCGGCAACGAGGTTTTCCATTGCGTCGTACTGGTCACTGAGCTTGGAGTCCTCGGAGTAGCTCAGCCGCTGCTTTTCGACGCTGAAATTGCTGTCGGCAAAGAACCTTCCCAGGTCTGGATACAATTCGTTGCCGTCGATAGTGAGGTTACCCGAAATGTCGTTCTCAGCCCCCTGGACGATCGTAAGCGAGCGAGCATTGAACGTGCGTGAGCGGTTCTCGAACAGACTGCCAAACTTGACCTTGACTTCGGTGGTGATCGGAACGGTAACATTCACCGAGCCGCTGACGGCATGATCGTCGAGCTCCGAGAAGAAGCGTCCTGCACGTGACCCGGCGCCCTGCGGAGAGAGATCGAACGCCGCCGTGAATGGCTGGTTCGGATCAAATGCATCACGCAGGAATTGCAGACGTCGGAAATCCGGCTCTGATCGAGTAGAGTTTGAGTATCCGAGCTTCCAGTCGAGAAGGAGATTGCCAAGGAAGCCAACATTATGCTCTCCGGTCAGAGCACCCGAGTAGAGCTGCTTTTCAACGTACTGGAAGGAAAAGAGTCGCTGTTCCTGTGACTGAGCGAAGTTGGTTCCGCTTAGAGAGATGTTCTCCATGTCACCCGAGCGATTGTAGGCATTCTTGAAGCTGATACGGCCGCCACTACCTACTCGGTAGGCGATATTGAACAATCCACCCCACGAGACAGACTGCGTCGACTGGATGCCGTTGAACTTGAAGAGAAAGTCATCCGGATTTGACAGCACACCAGCGCGCGTAATGACGTTGTTCTGCCATGACGTTCCGTAGTTGGCAGAGGCGACAAATCCGACTTCCTGTGTGTCGCTGATCGGGATGATGTTGGTGTACGTCAGCGACAGGCCACCGTTCGGTGTTGCCGTCGAAGATGAGCTAGCCCAGTTGCCGTTGTTGAAATCGCGACCGAATCCGTCCATCTTGGCAATTGCATCAGCATTGCCCGAGCGCACATCGCGCAGGAGCTGATTCATCTCCAGTCGGTTCTGCGGGAAACCATTCGGCAAGGCCCGCCCAGCGCTACCCATGGCGAAGTTGTCTCCGGCAACACTTCCTGCAGTAAAGAACGCGTTGTCCTTGAACGTCACAAAGTCATTGAAGCCCTGCGAAGCTGAGACCTTCAGCCCCGTGCTCGACGGGAAGTCTACCGTGTTGAGCTGGACAAGTCCACCGGCGAAATTGCCCGGCAGATCGGGAGTGAATGACTTGACGACATTGGCGTTCTCAAGCAGCTCCGTCGGAAACATGTCGAAGGCAAACGCTTTGCGATCCGGCTCGGTAGACGTCAGCGCAGCCCCGTTCAGCGTTGTGTTGCTGTACCGGTCACTCACACCACGCACATACACGTATTTACCGTCGAGAAGAGTCACACCGGAAACGCGCTTGAGAGCCTGGCCGGCATCACTGTCGGGCAGCTTCGACATTTCTTCGCGGCCGACGCCGTCGCTTACCTGTGAAGCGTTCTTGCGTTCGATGAGCATGGCTGCAGCGTTGTCGTTGATCTTTGCTGCGGCCACGACGACTTCCTTGCCAGCACGTGAGGTTGCACTTACCAGTACGCTCACATTTGTAACGGCATCGGGGTTTACCACGACACCTTCAACGATACGGGGCTCGTAGCCGACGTAGGTAACACGGAGCGAATACGTGCCAGGCACGAGATTCTTGATCTTGAAGGCACCCTTTGTGTCGGAGTATGCACCGCGCTTCGTGTCAACAACTGATATACTGGCCTGACGGAGTGCTTCACCGGTGGAAGCATCAGTAACTTTGCCCTCGATTGAGCCATTTTGCGCCATACTGATGGCGCAGGCCAGCACCAGCACGACGAGAATTGTCGCAGTTTTCATTGGAATCATCGACCTCATGAACGGGAACAGAACGAACGTCTTCGAAACTATCGGCGCCCTGTTAGGTGCGTGTTATCGCAGTGTTACCTATCCTTTACACTGCGTTCTGATGGCCTTCTGCGCAGCTCTTACGCTCGTTTTTCTTGCGTTGGATGCCTCCGCTCAGACGCAGCGTGTGATGGTCGCCCGGATCGATGCCGATTCGGCCGACCCTGCCCTGCACCCATCCAAGCTGATCGCCGGGCTGACCCTTGCCTTTGAATCAACGAAGCAGTACGTGGTCGTGCCTAATGAGATCCGCGACTCCGTGGCACGCGCCATCGGCGACTCGGCCACCTACCAGCGCGTTGCGGATTCACTCGGTGCCGAGATCATCATCTTCGCTTCCATAGCTCGCATCGAAAATCTCGTCCGCTCGGAACTGGTCATTGCAGGGGGCGATGGGTTCACCTTCTCGACCAGCGGGCACGGATACGGCGTGACGTTCCTTCGGAGTGATTCGACACGGTCGATGATCCATGATCCGGCAATACTGGGCTCCATGCAGAGGGCTCTATGCATGGCGCTGCGCGACTCTTCACTGTATGCAAAGGCCGATGACGCCTTGCGCGTGAGGCCGGCAGCACTGCTCGGCATCGGGGGCATCAACTTCGTGGACAAGCCTGCGGATTACATTCCATGGTCAACCTTCATAGAGAAGGTCCCTGCATCCTACGACATGGTGCTGAGCATCACGGCGGCACTTCGGTACCTCGACGAGTACATTGTGATCGACACCGATACGCGCGACTCGATCTATGCCAAGGCCGGCCTCTATCTCGTCGAGAACTATAACCCGGTGACGGTGCCGGAATTGAAGACCCTTCGCGCCTTTGACATCGACCGGATCATAACCGGACGCTACGAGCGAACCTCTGCCGGTGCAGATCTGACACTGTTCCTGCAGGAGATCGGATCCACGGGTGAGCTCACGACGCTCAAGAAGGCAACAAGCTCAATTGAGCTCGACACAAAACAGGCGCTTCAGGATGTTGTGCGCGCGTGCCTGCGACAGCTCTTCACGACGATCAGCGAACAACCGGAACGTAAGCCGTGACCGTGCCGCGCGAAACAGATCTGACGACGACAAGGTAGGTGCCGCTGGGGAGCGTCGAAATATCGAGTGTGAGCTGTGCCTGCCCCTTTGCAACGGGAACATTGGCCACAGAGAGCAAGACTCTTCCGAGAACATCGGTGACGTCAACGTACGCAGCATCCTCCTGCTCGGCATCCGTCAGGATCTGCAGTACCGACCCCGTTACCGGCAGCGGCGGCGCAAGGCGGAATCGCGTCTTCGATTTGAAGGTGATGAGGTTGCGCGGACCGCAGGCATCAACGATAACGTATCCGTCGTTCTTGACTGCCTCGGTTGGCTCCTGACTCCATACCTGAATGTCCGTGATGGTAAGTGGCGTACTGTCCGGCACAGCCGATCGGCACAGCGCCCTGAGCAGGCCAAGGGTTCCCGGCGTGCCGAACGTCGGACCACTTCGCGCGGCATGAAATCGAATTGCCCCAGGAACAATCTCAGCCCTGAGCAGCACATCGGGAGCCTGTCCGGTCAGGACAGAGTCGACCACGAGATTGACCTCCTGATAGCGAACCGTCCAGGCGATACTGTCGATCAACGCATCACGCACGTCCGCATCAAGATGCACCGGAATGTCCAGGCGCGTCTCGGGCCCTACCACGTACTCATCAACGCGCAGCGGCACGCGATATGTGATAGGTACGCGAGGCTCTCGCCCCATGCCAGTGATGATCGAAGTTGCTGTATCCGGACACGTCCCCTGGGACTCGACGATCAGCCTCGCATCGACCTGTCCGGTGGCTACCGGCAGGAACTCCACATCGGCAAAGATCTTCTCGTAAGGGGCTATACGCCTACCATCAAGCGAACTGCGAAGTGTCCATGGTCCGGTAGCCGGCTGCAATCGGGCACTCGTGATCGTTATCGTGTCGGCACCGGGATTGTCGATCGTTACCGAGCCAACGGCACGCGAGCCAATGAGTATCTGACCCACGTCCAGCGGATCCGGCAACAGACGCAACATTGTGGGACTGCTGATCATGAACTGCACGAAGGTGGAATCGGCATCGTTACACGCATTCTCCGTAACGACGATGGTGCCCGTGACCATCGACCCCACCGGATAGTCCGACGGACGCATCCGCACCTGCACGGAGTCCACTGCCGACGGCGATAGCGTCAGCTGTGAAGGCACAATAACGGCCCTGGTAAGTGAAGATGATGCCGTCACCTGCACCTGCGAGGCCAGCGTACCAGCATTGGCAACGCGAACCCAGAACACCTCTTCATCGTCACATGGCGCAAGAGCTCCGAGGTCGACTAAGGAGGGGGCTGATTCTATGTCAGCCGTGAGATACTCACCACGCAGAACGATCGTTGGATCCGCTCCCTCGACGTCCGTGTCGATATCGACCGAATCGGTGAAGACTCCCGGCGAGGTAGGATCGAACAGCACCGTGATCGCACGCTGCTCTCCGGGGTTGACCGTAAATGGGAACGACGGACCGGTGATGTAGAACGGTGAGGTAGCACCGCGCCTGCGAGCACTGACAACCGTTACAGGAACTGTGCCACGTGCTTCGACTGTGATCGACCGCTCCTGCTTGGCATTGGTGCATCGGTACTGCCAGGTGACCGGATTTGGTGTTATGCGAACGTCGTTACTGAAAACGCTAAACCGGATCTCCGAAGAAGCCGATGTTGTGCAGGATGTTGTGCCGACAACTTCGATGATGCCGATGTAATCCGCAGCGGTTGCCGAAGTGTATGTAAAGTCAACTACGATACTGTCAGTTCGCCGCAGGATCATCGGCAGTGGCGGCAGCATGAACTTCAACTGTGCCGGAAGCGGGGCAACGCGGATCTCTCGGACAGTGACACTATCCCCCCGCGTAAGCCTGATCACTGCGCGACCACTGAGCACCTCATTGGGCACACCTGAGTCGGCAATAACGGCAGGAGTAATCTGGATCTCGGGTAGCTCCACGACGCCAGTGATCACCACCGGAATGATCGTGTCACAGGGTGAGAGTCGAATCATGACGGTATCGGTGAAGCGCCCTTCCTTGGCAGCATTCACCGTGACGGAGATCTGACGTACCTGGCCGGGAGAGATCGAAACCGAACCCGCCGGCTGCAGGCTTATCAACGATGAACTCTTCGTTGCCGAGAACGTACCCTGAAGTAGACCGGTATTGGTGATGTTGATGTTTCGCGAGACGATCGAGCCGCCGCAAAGCGACCCGACATCGATCACTCGCTTGTCGACGATCAGACTCGGCCTGTCGGAATTGCCTTGAAGGTTAACCATCCAGGGCGTCTTCACTCCGCGCTTGCGCGTCAGATCATTACTCACGATCTCCAGCGTGGTAAAGTCGCGCCCCTTCTCAGGTACATACGCTATCAGCAGCGTATCGATCTCCCCGACATTGAACTTCCACGGAATGCCCGAACGGCCGCTCCGGAACCCAATGACGCTGAAGGCATTCGATGTGGCCGTGCTGATGCGCAGCGAGGAGATCTCGAGCTGAACATTGCCCGTGTTCGAGATCGGCACGCGCAGCGTGTCGCTGCGCTTGCATGCGACATTGACAAAGACGCCTGTTGGAGCTGTGATGATCGGCGACAGACCATAGATGCGCACCTTTATGAGCGTATCACGCAGGCAGGGTCCCAGCCTTACCCGGAACACGGTCTCGGTCCATCCGGTGTCACGGGGGATCGCATTGACGTATGTCAGCGTCATATCCGTCCGCACCAGCTCCGGATAACGGGCAGCTGTGAGCGAAACACTCGAATCGCCTCGGACATACGTGATCGACACGATCGACTCAAACACGGTCGACGATGACGAGCGCCACGCAAGTGTTTTGGCAAGGGGCTGTCCAACCGGTGCAGTGTAGGTGACAAGAGTGTCGATCGGATTGGCCGACGGCGTAAATGGCCGGCCTTCCAGCATAACATAGAGCGTCGTATCCGGTTGCTGAAACG
>CANHFG010000006.1 GCA_947459875.1 Ignavibacteria bacterium | reverse complement strand
CCCAGTACCCAGTACCCAGTACCCAGTACCCAGTCCCCAGTCCCCAGTACCCAGTACCCAGTACCCAGTACCCAGTACCCAGTACCCAGTACCCAGTACCCAGTACCTAGTAAATCAGCGTCGAACGTGAGCGATCACGTTCGACGTTTTCGTTTTATGGCTTTGTACGAATAATAAACACCAGAATAGTCACCTTGTGTAGTATGTTGCGCAGTCATTAATGCACAACAAGCGGGGGCTTTTTATGCGTGCTTTTGCATTTGCCATTATCGTAGCCGTCCTAGTGCACGTAGGTGCCTATGGACAGGAGGACGTGTTACGACCGAACGGAAGGGCCCGAGTGGCTGCCACGGCAGAAGGTTCTGCTGCGACCATTGAGCGTCCGCGTGAGAGCGGTCCTGGTCTGGTTCTTCGGGGCGGAATCGAGGGCGGTCTCGGTCTGAACGTTTTTCAGCGGACGATCGAGGGGATACTGACCACCTCACCACTGGGACTTCTGAGTTCCGGTACCGGGATTTCTCCCATGTACGGAGTCTATGCGGAGATGGAGCTCAGCCCAACGGTGTCGCTTGGTCTTCGCATGATGGTCGATCACAAGAGTGTTTCTGGGTCAAAAAGCGGATTGCTTCAAGATTGTGAGACCTTCGACCCCTATGGAAACAGCACATTCTCGGTTGTTGCAATGAGTGGGGAGTTCACGCATTCACTCACGTTCTTCACGTTCACACCGGTTGTACGGGTTGATCTGATGGACAACTTCTTCGCACAGGTTGGACCAACGATTCACCTGCCGACGCAGAATTCCCAGGTCACTACGACACTTACGATCGATCCGTCCGAACAGTGCTCGTTTAACTTTGGCCAACCGAATGAATCAAAGGTCAGCACGGTCAGCGCAGAAGACGATAATATTCCGGCCCTGCGCCTTGGACTTGACGCGGCGGTCGGTTACCGCTATGCTATTGCTGATGGTTTGGAGTTAGTGCCGCGCATCGGCTATCAGCTGATGATCACCTCGTATGATAACGAGTCGTCCGGCACAGACTTCACGCGCGCGAGTACTGACCCTCCAGCGCGCGATTTCATTGCCCGTCCTGCCACGCTGAGCAGCCTGCAGGCTTCCATTGCACTGTGGTTCCGTTTGTAAGGAGACATCTGTGAAGAACTGCCTACGCTCTTTTGCTATGCTTTCTCTGACGGTGCTTCTGTGCATCGTCAACATCGGCGCTCAGACGGTCACGATCGAGCCGATTCCCAATAACACCAGATACGATGATTTCGCACCGTCGATCACGAATCATGGTCGCCTGATCATCTACTCCTCAGACCGCGATGGTAAGGGGCAGCGACTGATGTCGATGGAACAGTCCAATGGCATGTGGTCGTCATCAAAGCTATTGAATGGCGATGTCAATGACGCCGAGCATGCTGGTGTGGGCACGCTGACGCCCGACGGTCAGTCAATGATCTTTTCGGCGACCAATCATGATGTACAGGGGGCTGGTCGCACGGATCTTTACATTGCTCAGCGTCGTGGTGGCAAGTGGCGGGATATTGCTCCCCTCGGTTCCGCGGTAAACTCGTTCTACTACGATGCCCAACCATCGCTGAGTTCTGATGGACGCACTCTTTACTTCGCGTCTGATCGTCCAGGTGGTCAGGGTGCAACCGACATTTACACTAGCATGTGGGATGGTAGAGAGTGGAGCATTGCGACTCCAGTTGCAGGACTGAATACAGCGTCGGGAGAGATGTCTCCGGTGATTGCACCGGATGGCCGAACCCTCTACTTTGCATCGGATCGCTCTGGCGGGGCAGGGGGGTATGATATCTACGTTGCCACCGTACAGAATGGTTCGGTCTCTAACGTGCGCCGCCTTCGTGAGCCGATCAATTCGCCTGCAGATGAGTTGTTCTACACGGCTTTGCCAAACTCAGATCGTGCGATGATGTCGCGCACAACTGCCAGCGGAGACTACGACAACTTCACGGTCACACCGAATCCGTTCCCCGGTGATGCCGTGACTTTGGTCGAGGGTGTGGTCCGCGACGAAGCATCCCGTGACCCACTGGGTGCGGAGATCACAGTGACGGATCTCAAGACCGGGAAGCGCGTTGCAAGTCTTCGTAGTGACGACGCTACGGGTGCGTATTACGTGACGCTGACGGCAGGCCGTGTCTACTCGATCACCGCGATTTCAGAGGATCACGTGTTCCATTCAGAACGCTACGAGGTCCCAGCCGGTGCAAAGGGACGCACGGTCAAAAAGGACATCGATCTTTCACGTATCCGCGGTGGCGGTGGCCAGCTTCTGGTCTTCTTCGACACGGATAAATCTGAACTCAAGTCTGAGTCGATGCCCGAACTTGAACGTGTGGTGGCACTGCTGAGAGAAAACAGTTCAGTCCGCATGCAATTCGAAGGACATACCGACGATCAAGGTACAGATGACTACAACGACGGTCTGTCACAACGCCGAGCCGATGCCGTGCGCACGTACGTGATCTCCGCCGGTATCGATGCCTCGCGCCTTAGCGCCAAAGGCTTTGGAAAGCGTCGCCCGATGGTCCGTGGCAATACCGATGAAGATCGGCAACAGAACCGTCGCGTCGAAATGAAGATCACGGAGTAAGATGACGGATGACTCCGTAATTCAGTAATCCCGTAATTCAGTAATTGAGTAATTGAGTAATTCAGTAACTCTTCTCCACCCATCGTCCATCATTTCGAATGATGTCGATGAGGGCCTCCACAGCGCCGGCTGAGGCGATATTGCGCTGCACGATTTCCTGTCCGCGGTAGAGTGTGATACGATCGGGACCCGAGCCGACGTAGCCGTAGTCGGCGTCGGCCATTTCTCCCGGACCATTGACGATGCAGCCCATGATGCCGATCTTGACGCCCTTGAGGTGGTCAGTGTGGGAGCGGATCATGGCCGTTGTTTCCTGCAAGTCAAACAGCGTGCGCCCGCATGACGGGCAGCTGATGTATTCGGTCTTGGTCATGCGCGTGCGCGCAGCCTGCAGGATCCCGAAGGCAGTTCTGACGGACGTGGCAGTATCAAGCCCCCTGTCCGACGAGAGCGTCATCATGACGGCGTCACCGAAGCCTTCCACCAGTAACCCGCCGACGTCTGTCGATGCATCCAGTACAGCGTCGTCGATGGTATCCGTGTGGCTGTGATACTCAAGTATCACCGGCATGTGCACGTGCGCAGCAATCAGACGGTCTGCGCATTGGCGCATGTCAGTAAAGTATGTAGCCGAGGCGCTTCCGATCATAAGCACGACGCTGGCATCCTCGGCCAGTTCATGCAGGACATCGGTGGCAAGATCATCTGAAGCGCAGCGCACCACATTCATGACGGTGTGCCTCTGCGGAATACTGCGGAACTCGTTGATGGAAAACACCGGTACGCAGAAGAAATGATCATCGTGCTCTAGCCACGCCGAAACATCAAGCAGCTGACGCGTGCCCGCCGGAGCCATAAAGGGCAAGGGGGCTGACCCCATGTAGAGGAACTCGGCCGCCTGGTCGGAGGTCGACCATTTGTCCGTGATCGGGTCATACACGTGCCCGATCTGTGCCAGGTCTTCCATGCCAGCGATCGCCACCGAACGCAGATCAGCCAGCACACGTGGCACGTTGTCATGACCCACCACGGCCACGGCGTGCGTCTGACGTCGGTGATAGACGTAGGGTGACCTCATTGGGCGTATCTCCGGATGAGCGCGCGCGCCACGGGAATTTCGGCTTCGGGTTCTTCCGTCAGCGAAACACGCACTGTATCACCGAGACCGTCGGCCAGAAGTGTACCGATGCCCAGAGCGCTCTTGATGCGTCCGTCCTCACCATCGCCAGCCTCGGTCACGCCGAGGTGAAGGGGATACGGCTTCATGTTCTGCTCGTTGAGCGTTGCAACCAACAGTCGGTAGGCATGGATCATCACGATGGGATTGCTCGACTTCATCGACAGGACGATGTTGTCGAAGCCCTCGTCGTCGGCAATACGCAGAAACTCAAGGGCTGACTCGACCATGCCGTGCGGACTGTCGCCGTAGCGACTCATGATCCGGTCGGAAAGAGAGCCATGATTCGTGCCGATGCGCATGGCCGTGCCATATTCCTTGCAGATATTCACCAGCGGCACAAACCTGTCACGAATACGCTCAAGCTCTTCGGCATACTGCGCATCGGTGTATTCGATGATGTTGAACTGTTTTTTGTCGACGTAATTGCCCGGATTGATCCGAACCTTTTCGACAAGCCGCGCGGCGATCTCTGCTGCATTCGGCGTGAAGTGAATATCGGCCACAAGGGGCGTTGTGTAGCCTCTCTGACGCAGACCTGTTCGAATGTGTTCCAGATTCTTGGCCTCGCGGATGCTTGGCGCAGTTATGCGCACCAGCTCGCAGCCGGCGTCGATCATGCGGATCGATTGCTCGATCGTGCCTTCGGTGTCCATGGTGTTCGTGGTCGTCATCGACTGCACACGAATCGGTGCTGACGAGCCCATCGTTAGCTCACCGATCAGTGCCGTGATGGTCTCGCGCCTGCGATACTCGGTCAGCGAATCACAGTAAGGGGCCGATGGTTGCGGTGTGGACATTACAGCTGGCGGCTCACTTCGAACAGAATATTCTTCTCTCGCTCGCTCAGGCCGTGATACCCACCGGCCGAGATCTTATCCAGGATGCCATCGATCTGCTCCTGTGAGACCGGCTCACCATTAACGACAAATCGCGTGGGGGTCTTGCTCGTTGGCATCTGATGCACGGTAGGGGGCTCGGGGCTGCGGAAACTGGACGTGTATGAAGGGGGTGTTGGGATGTCACGATACTCCACGTCAATGACATCCGGACGCCGCGAAGCGTACAGGCCACCCGACCCCGGGTCGACGCGCTGCATGAGGCCGGAACCAAACTTCATCAGCAGGTAGCCTCCAAGCGCACCCCCCAGGTGGGCAAAGTGGGCCACCCCATCGCTGGTATTCATCAGCCCGTTCAGCAGGTCGAATCCGGCATAGATCATCACGAAGATGCGAGCCGGAATCGGGAAGAAGAGCGGAAACATCATGATCGGCCGATCAGGATACGTCATCCCGAAGGCCAGGAGCACTCCCATGATCGATCCAGATGCCCCGATCGTTGGCACCATGCTTCCGTCGATCAGCGGATGAACCGACAAATGCACTGCCGCCGCGGCGATTCCGCAGAGCAGGTAGTAGACGGCAAACCGACGAGAGCCCCACAGGTGCTCAAGCTCCATGCCGAACATCCAAAGGGCCAGCATGTTGAAGAACAGATGCCCCAGACCACCGTGCATGAACTGATACGACAGCACCTGCCAGGGAAAGAACATCCCACTTTCCACCGGCCAGAGCGCAAACATCTGCGTCACGACATTGTCGATCGGGACACCGTCGAGCGTTAGTCCGGAGAGCATCAGGGACTGGAACAAAAAGACCGCGACATTGGAGATCAGCAAGAACTTGATCACCGGCGGGAAGGCGCTCAGGCCGCGGCCCTGGCCAAAGAATGACGACATGGATTATGCCTCGAGTGCAATGACTCCGGGGAGTGCCTTACCCTCGAGAAACTCGAGCGAGGCACCGCCGCCGGTTGAGACGTGGGTGACGTTTTTCGCATGACCGAATTGCGTGACCGCTGCTGCAGAATCACCCCCACCGACGATCGTAACCGCGCCAGACGAGGTTGCAGCAGCCAGAGCATCGGCAATAGCACGCGTGCCCGACTGAAAATTCGTAAACTCAAACACGCCCATCGGGCCGTTCCAGACAACCGTACCGGCCGAGCGGATCACATCCGAAAAAACGGCCTCGGACTGTGGTCCGATATCAAGACCCATCATGCCGTCGGGAATGGCATCTGCCGCGACGGTCTGCTTGTTAGCCGTATCGGCGAACGCCGAGGCAACCACGGTATCGATGGGGATCAACAGGCGCACACCAGCAGTTTCGGCGCGGCGCATGAGCTCGCCGGCCAGTTCAACCTTATCCTCCTCTACAATGGAGCTGCCAACTCCTAGCCCCTTAGCCTTGAGGAATGTGAACATCATACCACCGCCGATCAGGATCGTGTCGCACGTCGAGAGCAGGGCATTGATCACATCAATCTTGCCCGAGATCTTTGATCCGCCCATGATGGCAACCAGCGGACGCTTGGGATTGGCAAGGGCCGAACCAAGATACCGGAGCTCTTTCATGATCAACACTCCGGCGCAGCGCACATCGAAATGCGAGGCGATGCCGGCCGTGCTGGCATGGGCGCGGTGTGCGGTGCCAAAGGCATCGTTGCAGTACACATCACCAAGCTTTGCCAGTGCTGCGCAGAATGCCGGGTCGTTGGCTTCTTCTTCGGCGTGAAAACGCAGGTTCTCCAGTAGCACGATGCTGCCGAAAGGGGCTTGCTGAACGGCTGACTCGGCAACAGGGCCGGTGCACTCTGCGGCGAAGTTCACCGCCACACCGCGAACGCGCATCAGCGCCGAAAGATGTTCGGCTACCGGACGCAGGGAGTACTTCGGATTGGGCTTGCCTTTGGGTCTTCCCAAATGAGACATCAGGATAGCTACACCCCCGCGGTCGACGATCGACATGATCGTCGGGAGCGACTCAACAATGCGCGTGTCATCCGTGATCGCACCATGCTCATCCTGTGGAACGTTAAAGTCGACCCGAACAAGCACGCGCTTGCCGGCAACTTCGACGTCTGTGATCGAGCGGATCACGCCGTAACTCGCAAAAGCAGGTCGGCAATACGGTTCGAATAGCCCCATTCATTATCGTACCAGCCAACGACCTTTACAGTGTTGCCCATCGACATGGTGCTGAGGGCATCGAAGATGCAGGAGTGTGGGTTGCCCACGATGTCTGTTGATACAACCGGGTCTGTGCAATACTCGAGGATCCCATTCATCGGACCCTCAGCAGCAGCCTTGAATGCGGCGTTGATCTCGTCCCTGGTAGCAGCCTTCTCGAGCACCACCGTGAAGTCCGTTACTGATCCGTCTGGCGTCGGCACGCGGAATGCCAGTCCATCCAGGCGCCCCTTCATTTCGGGCATGACTTCGCTGACTGCTTTTGCTGCGCCTGTTGTGGTGGGGATGATGTTCTGTGCTGCGGCACGCGCGCGACGAAGGTCCTTGTGCGGCAGGTCGAGAATGTTTTGGTCGTTAGTGTAGGCATGCACGGTGGTCATGAATCCGTTGACGAGGCCGAAGTTCTCGTGAAGGATCTTGACCATCGGGGCAAGACAGTTCGTTGTGCATGAGGCATTGGACACCACGTGCATGTCTGACGTCAATTCGTGGTCGTTCACACCAAGGACGATCGTTCCATCGAGCTTGTCCTTGGCCGGTGCGGTGAGGATCACCTTGCGCGCATGACGCAGATGCTTTTCAAGGTCCGCCTTGGCCGTATACTTACCCGTTGATTCGATCACAACATCGAGGCCGCTCCATGGCAGATTCTCGATCTGCTTTTCTGCCGAGATCGCGATACGATGGCCGTTGACGATGATGGCGGCTTCTTCTGCTACTACCGTGCCACCGAAGCGGCCGTGCACGGAGTCGTACTTCAGAAGATGAGCAAGAGTTTTGGCGTCTGTCAGGTCATTGATCCCGACGATCTCCACGTCGGCACCACGTTGCAAAAGTGCACGGAAGACCAAGCGTCCGATGCGTCCGAATCCATTTATGGCAATCTTCGTGGCCATTGACTGTTCCGTAGGTAAGTGCGGGTAAAAACAAGCGGTGCAAAAATACCACCGCTTATGGTTTCCGCACCTTTGCCGGATTGGCCTTGACAAACTCTGCCCATGCCTGACGTTTAGACGTCGCGCCACCGCGTTTTGCCGGCGCAGGGGGCTTGCCGTTTACCGCATGACAGATGGCCACGGCAAGAGCATCGGTTGCATCGAAGAACTGCGGAGTTTCCTCGATCTCGAGGATCGCGCGAACCATCTGCTGGACCTGTTCCTTGCCGGCTGCACCGCGACCCGTCACGCTGCGCTTGACCTGCATTGGCGTGTACTCGATCGGATCATGTCCGGCCTGCGCGCAGGCCAGCATGGCCACCCCGCGGGCGTGCGCCAGCTGCACGATCGTCAGCACATTCTTGGCGTGAAAGACCTTCTCCATGGCGCACACCTCTGGCGAGGTGCGCGTGATCACGGCGCTCAGACGCTCGTGGATCTCTCGAAGGCGCTCCGGGAAGGACGACGTGCGGCGTTTGACGGCAATGACGCCGTACTCGACAAGTGTCAGCTTTGAGCCGTCGACGTCGATGACGCCGTAGCCGCAGATCACCGAACCGGGATCGATGCCGAGCACGCGCATGGGTCAGTCCTCGTCGGGAAGGATGGCGTTGTGGAAGACATTCTGCACGTCATCATAGTCATCGAGGACATCAAGGAATTTCTCCATGAGCCGGACGTGTTCCGGATCATCGACCGTGACCATTGTGCCGGGCTCGAAAACAATGCGCTGCTCGCGTACATCCAGGTCTGACATTGCAAGTCCATTGCCAACTGTTCCCAACGTGTCGATGCTGCAGAAGATCAGAGCCCCATCATCGATCATGAGGACATCTTCGGCGCCAACCTCAAGAGCCACGACCAGAAGGTCATCCTCGGATCGGTTGGTCTCGATGCGGATCTCGCCTCTGCGCGTGAAGTTCCAGCTGACGGAGTTTGTCTCGCCAAGGTTGCCGCCGTACTTCGAGAAGTATGCACGCAGCTCCTGTGTGGTGCGGTTACGGTGGTCGGTCGTGCAGACAACGATCACGGCCACTCCGCCCGGACCATAACCTTCGTAGATAACGTCCTCGTAGGTGGTTCCCTCGAGCTCACCAGTGCCACGCAGAATGGCGCGCTTGATCGTGTCGACCGGCATTGATACAGAGCGAGCATTTTCGATGGCCATGCGCAGACGGGCGTTACCGTCAGGGTCGCCCCCTCCCAGCTTTGCCGCAACGATGATCTCCTTCGAGACCTTCGTGAAGAGTTTGCCGCGCTTGGCGTCAACTACCGCCTTGCGACGTTTGATGTTGGCCCATTTACTATGTCCTGCCATGGGGCAAAACTACGATGTGTACGGACGGTGAGGTATTGAGTCCATCAGGCGCTTGTAGATCGGTGACAGTGCAAGCACGGTGGGGTTGCCCACGAGGATGAACTGCTCACGGGCGCGCGTGATAGCGACGTTGAGCTTGCGGTCCACCATCACATCGTCGATCTGCACGTCCGAGCGGATGGAATCGAACTCCTGCTCATTGGTAACGGCGGTGCCGTAAAGAATGACGTCGCATTCGCTCCCTTGAAAGCGCTCTACAGTGTCGACCGTTATGCAACTCCGCAGCTCGGGTGGCAGCTCCTCATCGAGCAGCTGCATGACGGTGGTGTTCTGCGCGCGAAACGGCGTGATAATGCCGATGGAAGGGGGCTGAGCGGTCCCAACGGCTTGGGTCACGATGCGCTTGGCCAGGTCGCGCAGGAGATAGGCCTCGGCCAGCTGTTGCTGCTGGGCCTCGACCTCGATCATGCATGCGCGATGACTGACAACGTCAGCCCAGGGCAGGGGAGTGCGGCTTCGCTGTGAGTCTTTCAGACACGTCAGGCGTCCGCCGTAGAACGCCACCGACGGAAAGCGCATGACATCCTCGTGCATGCGTCCCTGCTGGGTAAGCATGGCCACGGTGGCCACATCGCCACGCCGGTTGGCGCAGCGGATCAGTCGCTCGAAGCCCGACATCCCGAGGTTGGTCAGGCAGGCCTCATCCAGGTGCTTTGTTTCGACCTTGAGAAGTTCCGCCGGCTGCGCGATCACCGCCGGCAACTGACAATGGTCGCCGATCATGATCGTGCGCTCACATCGCACCAGAAGGCCGATCAGTTGTGGTTCGATGATCTGCGAGGCCTCGTCAACGATCACGGTGTTAAACTCTGACAGGCTCCAGAGCTCTGGTGCCGAGTGCATTGATGCGACAGTCGCTACGATCACCCTTGTCGAAGAAACAGTGTCGGCCAGATCCTCTGGCGTAAGATCACGGGCCAGCCGTGGTATCGATCCGGCACCGGTGGCACCCTCGAGGCTGCCCTGACGCAGAAAGCGGACATCATGCTTTCCAAGCACATCACAGATTTCGTTCGCTGCTCTGTTGGTGAACGCCACGACGAGAATGTGATGTCGGGGCTGGCGCAGAAGTTCCTGAACGATCGCGCGCAGAACGGCCGAGGTTTTGCCGGAGCCCGGTGGACCCTGAATGAGGAAGAGCTCGCGGGCTGCAACGGCGCGCTCCACAATGCCGCGCTGAACGTCGGTCAGCCCGGGGGCTTGTGAAGGCGAGGGCGCGTCATGCTGCGGAGCGGAAAGCCCCAAAAGAACGCTACGGCGCCGCGGGTTGGCATCGATCAGCGATCGGATCGAGGTGGACGTGGCGCGCGTTCCGGTGTCGGTGACGTCCTGCTCGATCATCCAACATCCGTCATCGCGGCGGGACACATCGGCGTATTTGTTGCGAAGTGAAATGGTGACGTGCTCAACATCGATCGATCTGACGGAGCCTTTGTAGAGTTCGAGTCCGGTCTTTGATGCTCCTGTATACTGGTCCATCCCCAACCGTCGCAGCACCACGGCATCGCCGACGCGGATAGCCGTTGGAAGCGGTTGCGGACGTCGCAGAAACGTCAGGTGCATTGTTTCCATGTTCGAGCGTTCGCGGTCGAACGTCAGATCTGTCAACACCGTGGGGGAGAGTTTGCGCTCTTCGGGCGACAACCGCCAAAGGTCAGCCGCACAACGCCCAGAGCCCCCTCCCAGTCGGGCTGTGGCTTGTTCATTGGCGGCCATGCGAAGCCATTCGGCGATCATGAACCGCTCGGTCAGACCAAGACTCTGAAGACTCTTGCTGAGACGTTCCCACTCGTCGCGTTCATAGCTCGATATACCCTTGTGGTACGTCGGCCCTAGCTGAGCGATCCGCAGCATCTTCATGTCGCCTCTCTGCACCCGCAGATCATTCAGGACAATGGCATTGCGTGCATCGAGGATCGATCGCATCGGGTTGTCGAAGTCCTCGACGTCGCGAAGCGGGTTCTTCTGATCGGTGATGTACCACATCTGACCCATGATCGCACCCGGAGAGTCACGGGTGGCCTCCAGCAGCGCCATGTAGCTGGCCGCCTGCGAGATATGGTCGGGCCGGTCCAGCGCCCGCGGACGTCCGACCTTGAGCTCGATCACGGTCAGATCCTTGTCGCGTCGGACCACGATATCGGCCCGGCCCTGCAGGCCGAGCACGGGCGAGATGAGGAAGGGTTCCAGAACCACGTCGGCACCATTCCAAGCATGCACCATTTGCCTAAGCGGGGATAACAGGTGCCGCACGGTGGTAAGCAGTTCACTGTACCTCTGACTATCCCGAGCCAGGGCTGCCATTGCCAGGGGACGAGACTGCATCGCCTCGGCGATCACCTCGGCGTCGCCAAGATCGGGACGCCGCACCAGAGCATCAAGCGCACCATTGACCACCGTCCCTGCGAGCATGGCCGGTGTCGGCGGTCCGATCTGACGGAGGCGTTTTATGGCAATTGAGCCGCTGAGAAGGCCGTAATCGCTCAGAAGTGACGAAGCGTCGGTCACATCAATGGTGATCTCGGGCTCGAGAACGAGAAGGGGCTCATGGCTACGTGGCAGACGCTGTTCCAGTGCCGCCACTCGGCGTCCGATAAGGAGCGTGCGGGCCTCGACAACGTTGCCAAGGAGCCCCTTGTCGAGTGTGAAGGGCACATGCACACACGAGCCATCGTCTTCCGTTTCCACCACTGTCTGGCCGGATTGGTCGACATCGGTAATGATCCCGAATCGGGCCGATGAAATGTCCAGATGCGTTGTCATCCGATATTCGTCCGGCGAACTCCGCCAAGGGGCTCAGCGATGTGGGTGGATATCCTTGATCCGGATCTGTGGCGACGAGCCGCCGTTGAACAGGTTCTCTTCGAGGGTATAGACCATGGCGAAGGAGCGTCCGTGGGACACGTCGCTGATCTTGCCGCCCAGACCGAATCCAATGGCGTCGAGCTGGAAGTGCCGCTGCATGGCACGGAACTTCAAGTGGTTATTGCCGACGACTTTAACTCCGTTTGCCGAGGTCACGTTATCGGACATAAACATCGGGCGCGGGTTTTGATGACCGTACGGGGCGAACTTTGCCAAGTGCTTGAAAAATGAGGGCGATAGTTCGGTGAGCTGAAGCTCCGTGTCGATGACAATTTCGTGCTCCATCTCCATGGTGGCCAGGGCCGCACCGGCAATCTCGTCAAGTCGGCGCTGCAATTCAGGGATGTTCTCGACCTTGAGCGAGAGGCCGGCCGCATGGATATGTCCGCCGAACTCGATCAGCAGATCCTCGCATTGTTTCAGCGCGGCATGAATGTCGAACTGACGAACCGAGCGTGCGGAACCTTTGGCGATCCCGTCGATTGTCGTGAGCATGATGGCCGGGACATTGAAGCGCTCAACTAGGCGGGAGGCAACGATGCCGATGACGCCAGCATGCCACGCTTCATTGTGTAAAATCAACGCCTTACCGCTTCCGCTTGAGAGTTGTTCGTGAGCCATGATGGCTGCTTCTTCGAACGTATGTTCATCGATCGAGCGGCGTTGCCGGTTATCGCGTTCAAGTTCCTGGGCGATATGGAAGGCGCGCAGCTCATCGTCCTGCATCATCATCTCGACTGCGCGGCGGGGGTCACCCAGGCGTCCGGCGGCATTGATCCGCGGAGCGATCCCAAAGATCACGCTTGAATTCGTCAGCTCGCCCAGTGGCAGGCTGGCGCAGTCGACCAGCCCCTTGAAGCCGGGTCTGGTGTACGAGTTCAGCAGTTCGAGACCGAACAGGCTCAGAACCCGGTTTTCGCCGTGTAAGGGGGCGATATCGGCAGCCGAGGCGATCGCCACGAAATCGAGGTACTCATACGCCAGTTCCGGGTGGCCCTGACGCTGACTAAGAGCCTGAAGGAGTTTGAAGGCCACGCCGCATGCAGCTAGGTCCTTGAAAGGATACGGGCATCCGGGCTTGAGTGGGTTGAGCAGGGCCAGACACGAGGGGATCTCTTCGGCGGCCTGATGATGATCGCATACGATCACATCGATGCCCAGCGAGCGGGCGTGATCGACGGCTTTGGAGGCCGTTACGCCCACGTCGACCGTGACGATCACCGACGCACCGGCACGGTGAGCACGGTCTACTGACTGTGGCGTAAAACCAAAGCCTTCATCCAGGCGACTTGGAATGTGATAGTCTGCCGTCGCTCCGATCCTGCGCAGGAAATGGAGCGTCATGGCAGTACTTGACGTGCCGTCAACATCATAATCGCCGTGTATCCATATCATCTCGCGGTCCGAAATGGCCCGCAGGATACGGTCAACAGCAACCTCCATACCATCCATGAGCCATGGAGAATGGAGGTGGTCGAGCGATGGTTCGAAAAACCGTTGAACATCTTCAACGGTTTTTATCCCACGTCCTACGAGCACTTTGGCGATCGGGCGAGGGATATCGAGGGTTGCGATTATCGTCTGGACGGCATGTTCATCGGTACATTCCCGGGTGATCCACCGGTAGTTCAATTGGTTCCTGTTAATTTGAAAACAAACTCCTCCAAGATACGAACCACCGCAGCCAGTGGCAAAACGCAACCAAGGCAATCCAGCACGTCCAAACGACCCCGATGATCAAGATCTCGGGTATAGTGCTCGGACACGGCAGAGGGCCAAGCTGCTGGATAGAACTCGCACCCGCGTAAAGCTCGGAGACGTTCCTGAGGGGGCTCTGCAGGGCACCGTGATGCGTCCGCTGGGACCCCATTGGATGGTTGCCTCGCATGATGGTATCTGGGACTGTGCCGTGTCGGGGGTTGTCGACGTGCCGCACACGTCAAATCTTGTGGCCGTCGGCGATACGGTGTGGATCCTTCCTGACAATATCCAGGAGTCGACCGCAACGATCGTGAAGGTCGAAGAACGAACGACGGTGCTCTCACGTAAAGCCGCCGGACGCAGCAGGCGCGAGCAGGTAATGGTGGCCAATGCCGAACAGCTTTGCATCGTGGTGGCTGCCGCCCAGCCGGATTACAAAAAGCGTCTTATAGACCGGTATCTGATCGCGGCCGATAAAGGTGAACTGGCGCCGATGATCGTGGTGAACAAGATCGACCTGATCCCGGACGAGTACAGGCCGGATTTTATCGATGATCTGCGTGTCTATTCCGACGAGCTCGGTATTCCGGTAATGTTCACCAGTACCACTACCGGAGAAGGCATCTCTGAACTTGAACAGCATCTGCAGGCGCACGTGTCGCTCCTTGCCGGGCCCTCCGGCGTGGGGAAGTCATCGATCATTAACCTCATCAGTGATATCCCCCAAACCGTCGGCGAGATCTCCCGCAAGTACGATAAGGGACGTCACACCACCACGGCCGCCATCGTCATCCCACTGCGTAACGGCGGCACCGCCATCGACACCCCCGGCATCCGCGAATTCGCCCTATGGGAACTCGGCCTCGACGAACTCCCATACTACTTCGAAGAATTCGTCCCCTTTGCAGAGAACTGCAGATTCAACTCCTGCTCCCACACCCACGAACCCGGCTGCGCCGTCAAGTCCGCCGTCGAACAAGGCCTCGTTGACGAAGAGCGGTATGTGTCGTATCTGAATATCAGAGCCGAGACAAGTGACCGGTAGGGTCGCCGCATGCTGCGACCCCACGACTCCGAACCTCCGTAATTCCGTAATTCCGTAATTCCGTAATTCCGTAATTGGTCACTGGGTCTTATCTTCGCGGCCTTGTCAATCACAATGACACGGAGAGGTGCGAGAGTGGTTGAATCGGACGGTCTCGAAAACCGTTATAGGAGCAATCCTATCGAGGGTTCGAATCCCTCCCTCTCCGCGCACACTTGGGCGAGTGCTGAAATTGGCAGACAGGCGGGTCTCAGAAGCCCGTGTTCGCAAGAACGTGTGGGTTCAAGTCCCACTTCGCCCACAATGCGTACGAATTCGAGCGGCCGAGGGCCGCTCGTGTCGTTTTCGACGGCACTCTTGATTTGTAGCCTGTATCTCATGGCGCCGCTTGACATCGCTGCGCAGAAGCGGGCATCTTCGGCCGGAAGCGTTGGTGTCGGGAGCGCGACGGCTCCGGTGCCTGCGCCGTCGCCGCTTGATACGTCTGGGCTTTGGCATTTTGTCGAGCAGCGACGCATTGGACGTTACAAGGTCCGTCTGCCCAGAACCTATGCGACCTCTTCGGCATCATACCGTCTAGTAGTCCTGCTGCATGGAAACGGCAATAATCCGCAGATGTTGTTGGACTGGTTTGGCGGCCTCGGACTGGACTCGCTGGTCGTGGTTGCGCCTGAAGCCCCCTACACGAAGATCCCCGAAACGGTCACATCCGGACGCGGAGCCTATGCGGGTGTTGCCGATGCCAACTGGGCACCGGACTCAGTGCGGGCTGAGTCTATTGTCCTTACGGCGGACTGGTATGCAATGGTGATCGACAATGCGATGGCGCAGCTACGCGTCGACACCGCGCGACCGCCGCTAGTGGTGGGCTTTTCGCAAGGAGGCTACTTTGCTCACGTGCTTATGGTACGCTCACAACGGCCTTTAGCAGGTGTGGCGACGATCTGTGCGTCGAACTACCCTCAGTATGATGTGCTGCAGCGCTTCAACGCGATGAGCGTTGCGCGGCCGCCTGTCTTCCTGGCTCACGGCCAGAGCGATGCCGTCGTGCCACCCAGGTATGGGGCGGCATATCGATCGGCTCTTGAAACTTCCGGGTTTTCGCTGATGTTCCTGCCATTTGATGGCGGGCACTGGCCGACTCCCGCCGTTGATGCTGCTCTGCGGAACTGGATCATGTCCATCATCCGCTGACCTTCCGTATTTTCGGCCGAACTACGTCGATCACAAACAACGCCGCGACACCTATGTCCATACCCGTCTCCAACTCCGCTACCATTGAACGCGTCGAGACCCTGCGTCAGGCCAAGATCCTCCGCGAAGTGCAGGACAAAGACACGGTCGCCATGTTCGAAGATCCACTCGAGAACGACATGGTTCTCAACATGGGTCCGCAGCACCCGGCAACGCATGGTGTGTTGCGCGTGCTTCTGCGGCTTGATGGCGAGACGATCGTCAAGTGTGTGCCTGAGCTCGGATACCTGCATCGCGGTTTCGAAAAGCTGGCCGAGAACTGCACCTATCACGAGTTCATTCCGCACACGGACCGGCTGGATTACCTCTCGCCCCTTTCCAACAATGTTGGCATTTGCATGGCCATCGAGAAAGCCGCCGGTGTGCATGTGCCTGAGCGCGCTGTCTGGATCCGCATGCTGGTGAGTGAATTGGCTCGTATCTCGTCGCACCTGCTGGCTATGGGAGCAACATCCATGGACGTTGGTGCCATGACGGTGTTTCTGTGGACGTTTACGGAGCGCGAGAAGCAGTACGACCTTTTCGAGCGCATCTGCGGAGCACGTTTCACGACAAGCTTTGCCCGTATCGGCGGGGTTGCCAATGATATCCCGGACGATGTACTCCGCGACACGCGTCTGTGGCTGAATCAGCTACCAGAGCGCATGAAAGAAGTCGAAGGATTGGTGAATCGTAACCGCATTTTTGTCGACCGTATGGCAGGCGTCGGGCACATTACAGCTGAAAAGGCAATCGCCCTGGGACTGACCGGACCGACGCTGCGAGGCTCTGGTGTTGCTCGTGACCTTCGCCGTGATCAGCCGTATATGTTCTATGATCAGGTCGAGTTCGATGTGATCACGCGCAACGACGGCGACTGCTACTCTCGCTATATGTGCCGTAATGCAGAGATTTGGGAGTCGATGAAGATCTGTCACCAAGTACTCGATAAGCTTGAAGCGATGCCACGTTCTTCGGTACTTAATGAAGAGCAGCCACAGTCGGTGCTCTCGCGCAAGGCCAACATCTACACCAAGATGGAAGAGCTCATCAACGACTTCATGATCATCAACTTTGGTACAATGCCTCCAAAGGGAGACACCTACACCGTGATCGAGTCGCCCAAGGGCGAGCTGGGCTTTTACATTGTCAGCGATGGCACGGGCCACCCATGGAAGCTGAAGATCCGTTCGCCGTCATCTTCAAACCTTCAGGCCCTGAAGCATATGGCCGAAGGGGCAATGGTCTCTGACGTTGTAGCCATTATTGGTTCGATCGACCCTGTGATGGGCGAAGCTGATAAGTGATCCCTCTGGGGGAGAGTCTCAGCGCGAGCACCAATCGTTGATCTTTGCCTCCAGCTCGGAGCTTCCGAGTTGTGCAGAGTCGTACATACCCGCAACTTGACGCTGTCGGAACGCCTCGTACAGTGATACTGCGCAGGCCACTGAGACATTCAGTGACTGAATCATGCCGACCTGTGGGATGAGGAAATTACCATCGGCTTTTTCCCGTGCTTCGGCCGTTACGCCCTCTTTTTCATTGCCGAACACCAGCGCCACAGGCTGACTCAGATCCAACTCGTGCAGTGACACGGCATCGCTGGACATATGCGTGGTATAGATTTTCATGCCGCGTGCTCGAAGTGCTGCATAGCACGCGTCGACGCTCTGGTGCAGGTGTACATCGACCCATTTGCGGGCGCTGGCGCTGGATTTTTCACCGAGTTCTGGGAAAACCTGCCGACCCGAGTAAATACCATGAGCCTCTGCAACGCCCACAGCATCGCATGATCGAATAACGGCGCTCACGTTATGCGGGTCATGCACGTTCTCAAACACCACCGTTAGCGTAGGCTGGCGATGGTGAAGAACGTGCTCGATGCGTTGCCGCCGTTCGGGAGTGATCGATTCCGGGTTGGGCATCAGTCTATTCGTAGAACACGGCGTTGCGGAGTGCGATCTGCTCTGGTGTTGCTGCGGGGTCGACCTCAAAGAAATGTCGTTCGATCTTATCGACCTGCGTTGCCTGACCCGAGAGATCGACGTCGACACCGTTTCGGCGCACCACCAGCCTGAGTGTATCACCATCGGCCGGTGAACGCATTTTGCGCATCACGCTACGGCCTTCGGCTGACTCAAACAGTTCTGCCATTGGAACATCATTGACGGATACCAGAAGATCACCATCCTGGAGCTTCAATGGGTTGATCTCACCTTCCGGGGAAAGGCGCATTGCCGGTTTGCCGTCGACCATCGTGAAGTCTGCGTCGATCGCATAGCCGAGGGTTTTGGAGCGTTTCTCCGGGATGTACTTCCAGCCGATCAATGGTAGAATGTCGGCCGATGGAATCGGGTTGCGCCCCTTGACGTAGGTGTCGAGATAGGCACGAACTTTTGGACCCGTCACGCGCTCAATGTGATCGAAAAGGGAATCATCATGAAAGGGGCGATTCGGTCCAAACTCCTTCATTAACGTCAGCACAACGTCAAGCAGGCCCTGCTTGCCCCCTGAGGCAGATCGCATGACAATATCAAGATAGAAGGCATTCACGGCACCGTAGGTGTATATCTGCGAATACAGTTCCTGATTGGCTTCACTGAGCACATCGCGGGAAAATTCAGTAAGCGAGAACGTTGCCGGGAGCTTACTGCTGCGAAGCTTACTCTGCATCTCGCTACGGAAACGGTCTTCCTTGAGCGTCTTATCGTGAAGAGGGGCCAGTGTAGCGAAATACTCCGTGGTACCTTCATACAGCCACAGGTGCTGCGACATCACCGGACGGCGGAAGTTGAACTCGTGGATCTCATGGCTGTGCAGGTTCAGCGGGACCAGAATATGCAGGAACTCGTGGATGGAGATCTCCGACAATCCGATCGGCTTGCGCTGGAAACCGAGGAAGTAGAAAGAGCTCGTATTGTGTTCAAGCGCACCCATTTCAAAAGGTCGGGCAACCTTCGACCGATCGCCGCGCCAGAGATAGAACAGGAACGCATAACGCTTTACGGGCATGGCCGGTAGAAACCTGGCAATGGTCTCGCAATGCTTGGCAAGTTCATCGGCATATACTCTGGCAATGTTGTCGACGCCGGAGTGCGCACACTGCACAAGCACGTCCACGCCGGCAACGCTGAACGTTGCCGTGTCGGGTAGTGAGAAGATCGTTGGGCTATCGACGAGCTCATCAAACGTTTGTGCCGCATACGTGTCAACGGAGTCATTGAGCCGTTCGATGCGCAGCGATGAACCTCCAAACAGGTGTTGCGGACGTCGAACGGTGACGTTGAATTGACGCTTCTGCATTCCGTCGATGAAAGCCACGATACCGCCGTGATTCAGAACAAAGATGCTGTCTTCTTCGAAGGCTGTACCGGCAGGTGCAAACACCGCATTGCGTCCCGTCGTGTCGTCGAACGAATCATCAAGCTCGTACGACACATAACGCAGATCCTGCGCTCGGCTCACAACGAACATTGAATCAGCCGAACGATGGACGGGCAATTGCACGGAGCCGGCATCATAGGCACGGAAGTTCGACACCATGCGGTGCCAGAAGTGTTCTTCGTAGGTGCCTGGCACGGAGTTTGCAAAGACCCACGTGACGCTGTCGGTAGTGATCTTCGGGGGAAAGATGATCACTCGCAGTCGGTCATTCTTGATGCCGGCAAGGTCGAGATGCACACGGTAATGGTCCTGCGCAAGGCTACAGGCAGATCCGGCGATCACAAAAAGAGCGATGAGAAGATTCCGCATGGTCTGTCGATGGTGGTGGAAGGAGGTATATGCTTCGGGGTTTGACCCGGTCAAGCGTCGTCATGTTTCAGGAGTTCTGCGCATCGAGTCACAATGCCCCATGCATGCTGCATCGACTCGACGGCCCCGGCCATACGCTGCCGGTCATCGGCTGGTATCGAAGAGCGCACCGCCCTCAGGAGGATGTTCTTCGGAGTATGCTCGAAGGAGACGAATTCTTCCAGATGTGCAGTGTAGCCTTGTGAGCGCAGAATATCGCGTCGCATGGTATCGGTCAGAAGATCACCCAGCCGCTCACGGGTGATCCCGTCATCGAGCAAGGGACGGGCCCACTCCGGAACACGTTCGCGTTGCAACTGCGTCTGCACGTAATGATGACAGCAGGGGGCGAGCAGAATGGTGGCAGCCTTCAGGCGCAGTGCAAGCACGAGGGCTTCATCGGTGGCCGTGTCGCATGCATGAAGGGCAATGAGCACGTCTGTAGAAGCATGCTCATCGGTCCAGGGCGGACGTGATGCGGCGATGGTTACGCACTCGAAGCTTGCATGCGTCAGACCGATGATATTGGCCGTTCGGCGGCAGTGTTCGATCACATGTTCATTTGCGTCAACACCATGAAGATGCACCGTGCATCCGTCACGCTGCAGCACGTAACTCAGCGCCAGCGAAAGGTAGGCCTTGCCGCAGCCTGCATCCAGGATGCGCACCTCACTGCCGGTGATGGACGCTCGTGCTATGTCGATGAGGTGGCAGATCTGTCGGTATTTGTCTGACATTCCCGTGCGGATGGTGCCGGCGGCGTCCGAGATGTCGAGCGCATGCAGAAGCTGAGCATCAGTTATGGGATCCAGTGCGCGAGGCTTCACGCGGTCACGGGTAATGTTGCTCCAATCGCTTCGGGAGGGTTTGCCCGTCCGCATGGTTCTCTTCCAGGCCCCTTGCTTGAACTTCTGCAGGATGTGTACGTCTGCATCGGGGGTCTGCAGCAGGACCTGGCCCCAGCCGTCGTCGAGAAAGCGTTCGATCAGAGATTCCACGGACTCAATTGCGTCACAGGCCGGGTCGGTAAAAGACTGCCGCTCGGTAAACCGCACAATACGTACCTGCCAACCTCGGGCGTCACGTTCGGCATGAACCACAATACGGGCGTGTGCCGCCCCCTTCGGCGGCTTGGAAAACGTCGCAACACACGCCGAAGCGGCTGGGGGTAGAGGGGACATTCTGCGAAGTTAAAGGGCGGAGGCCGAAGAGGGTACTGGGTACTGGGTACTGGGTACTGGGTACTGGGTACGGGGTACTGGGTACTGGGTACTGGGTACTGGGTACTGGGTACGTGATCGTCTTTCCGGCGAAAGCGGGAATCCACCTGCTTGACGCCCCGGGCATCCCAACATTTCGCCGTAATTTCGGCCTTCGCAAGCGTAATCGAGCACAGCCGTGTCGAGTGCGGTTGCGCTGGAAACTTTCACTGACAGCCCCCTTACATCATGACATCACGACAGATCCGGCAGACCTTTCTCGACTTTTTCCGCGACCGTTCACACCGTATCGTGCCTTCGGCGCCGGTGGTTCCGCACGGCGACCCGACGCTGCTATTCACCAATGCCGGCATGAACCAGTTCAAGGATGTGTTTCTGGGCACCGGCAAACGTGACTACACCCGTGCGGCTGACACGCAGAAGTGTATCCGCGTTTCCGGCAAGCACAACGATCTGGAAGAGGTTGGCTACGACACCTACCATCATACGTTCTTCGAGATGCTGGGCAACTGGAGCTTCGGGGACTACTTCAAAAGCGAAGCTATCGCTTGGTCGTGGGAGCTGCTGACGGGGGTATACGGCCTTGCTCCTGAGCGACTACATGCGACCGTGTACCGCACCGATGATGAATCCTTTGAGATCTGGAAGAAGTATCTGCCGGAAACGCAGATTCACAGATTTGACGAGAAGGACAACTTCTGGGAGATGGGCGAAACGGGGCCCTGTGGTCCGTGCACGGAGATCCACTTCGATCGGACGCCTGACCTGAGCGGCGGACCGCTTGTGAACGCCGGCGTACCGGAGGTGATCGAGATCTGGAACAACGTCTTCATTCAGTACAACCGCAAGGCCGACGGTTCGCTCGAAGAGCTTCCGTCGAAACACGTCGACACGGGCATGGGCTTTGAGCGCCTGTGCGCCGTCATGCAGGGGAAGAATTCCAACTACGACACCGATGTGTTTCGCCCCCTGCTGAGCTATACCGAATCACTCTGCGGTCGGGAGTATCGCCCGGAGCTGGACCACCCCGACGGCGTGGCTATGCGCGTGATCGCTGATCACATCCGCACGCTTTCGTTTGCCATAGCCGATGGAGCAATGCCAGGTAATGAGGGAAGAGGCTATGTGCTGCGTCGCATCCTTCGTCGGGCCGCACGCTATGCCCGAAACCTTGGGCTAACCGAGCCCGTTCTTTGGAAGCACGTCGCGATCCTCTGCGATACCATGGGAGATGTGTTTCCAGAGATCGTCGAGCGTCGGGACCTCATCGAGCGTGTTGTGCGTGCCGAGGAAGAGTCGTTCCTTGCCACGCTTGACCGTGGTCTGCAGCGCTTTGATACGCTTTCGATGGTGGGCGATACTGTGTCTGGGTCGGATGCCTTCGAGCTTTATGATACGTTTGGCTTTCCGCTCGACCTGACGCAGCTGATCGCTCGGGAGCGAGGCTTGCAGGTAGATGTTGCCGAATATGACCGTCTGCTCGAGGAGCAGCGTGCCCGCTCGCGCGCTGCCCGCAAGTCTCATGCGCAGGAAGCCGTCACCGAAACCATTGATGCCGTGTCACGTTTCACCGGGTATTCGCACATAGAGAGTGCATCCAGCATTCTCCATGTTTCAAGGAATACCATTGTGCTAGCTGAAACACCATTTTACGTCGAGATGGGCGGCCAGGTATCGGATACCGGAACGCTTATGGTAGGGGGCTCAACCTACCGCATCGACGATGTCCGCAAGATTGGCGATGCCATCGTCCACATCTGCGATGCGGACGTTGACGCCAACGTTGGCGATGTTGCTCTTGCGCGTCTTGACGTGCCGCGCCGGCGCGACATCGAGCGTGAGCACTCCGTCACGCACATTCTGCACGAGGCGCTGCGTCGTGTCCTCGGAACGCACGTTCAGCAGTCGGGATCGCTGGTCGAGCCCGAGCGGCTGCGCTTTGACTTTACGCATTTCGAGCGTGTTCGGGAAGAAGACATCGAGGCCATCGAGCAGATGGTCAATGAGAAGATCTTCGAGGCCATTCCGGTACACATCGAAGAGATGTCGATCGAGAAGGCGCGCACCGTCCCGAACGTCAAAATGTTCTTCGGAGACAAGTACGGCGACAGCGTGAGGGTGGTCTTTATTGATGAGAAGTTTTCTGTGGAGTTCTGCGGTGGCACGCACGTACGCAACTCCAGCGAGATCGGACTGTTCAAGATCCTCAGCGAGTCGAGCGTTGCCAGCGGTGTGCGTCGAATCGAGGCCATTGCCGGCCGCAGCATTCCAAGCTGGCTGAAGGATCTCGACGCGCAACGTACCAGGCTGCGTGATGACATGGCTCGTCAGGCTGAGCGCATCAAGCAACTCGAAAAGGAGCTCACGGCTCTCAAGTCTGACGAGCTCAAGGGGCTGATCCCCTCAATCGTCGATGCTGCCGTAAACATCGACGGTGTGCGCGTTGCGACGGCTCGGATTGATGTAGCCGATGCTGAACAGCTCAAGACCTTGGGCGACGAGCTGCGCTCGGCACTGAAGTCATCCGGTGTAGGCCTGCTGGCCTCGGTCATTGATGACAAAGTGCAGCTGGTGTGCGTTGTGACCGATGATCTAACCAAGACTCTCTCTGCGGGTAAGCTCGTTGGCGCGGCGGCAAAGCAACTTGGCGGCGGTGGAGGTGGAAAACCTCACATGGCCACGGCAGGGGGCCGAGATATCTCGCGGCTTGATTCTGTACTTTCGAACTTCCCAACACTGATCACAAACCTCTAACAGGAACGCAATCATGTCAAACTCCTACGAAGCCGTCGGCACGCTGCATCACCTCACCGAGACACAGCAGGTGAAGGACACCTTCAAAAAGCGCGAGTTCGTGCTCGAGATCGCCGATGGAAACTATCCGCAGCATATCAAGTTCCAGGTCACACAGGACCGCTGCGCGCTGCTCGACAGCTACAAAGTTGGTCAGCAGTTGAAGGTCCTCTTCAACCTGCGCGGTCGTCCATACCAGAACCGTGAAGGTCAGACCTTGTACTTCACGAATCTCGAAGCATGGCGCATCGAAGCAGCCGGTCCTTCCACACAGGCCGCACCCGACTATTCACAGATCTCTCCAGCCGAGGCCGGCGCGATGGACGGTACTGACGACGTTCCGTTCTGAGGACGCTTCGCCTAGAGTGGCGCCTTCGGCGCAGAGGGACGCTTCGTACGGCAAAACCTGCAACCCGAAACCTGCAACCCGAAACCTGCAACCCGAAACCTGCAACCCGAAACCTGAAACCCGAAACCTAGGTCCTCTTCCTGCGTGCTCTTCGTTCGCGGCGAACGATCTGTGCCGTGGAAATGGTTTTGTGTTTCCTTGGTGTAGGGGCAGGCAGGAGCATGAAGACCCGAGGCGCTTCGTGGCATTCTCCGATGCATTCCAGTGTTGTCAGGTCAAAGACGTAGCCGTGGTCATACGTATCGCGGTAGATGGCTGAAACGGCCTTGCCGAATGGCCCCTTCAACTGAACGCAATCTGGTTGATCGGTCAGAAGTCTCATGAGAAGCGTGGGAATCTCGAATAGGACCAGTGCCGCAGGGTGATCGCTGGTGAATCCTGGGGGGAGTTCAAGACGCCGGAATCGTTCTTCGCCTAGCTGGGCGACAACGAATAAGGGCTTGGGCACTTGATTCTCATGTTCGAACCAGATGTGAGGAACGAAGCTGTAGCGGCGGCGTAACGCCTCAGTGCGGAACACCTCTTTGCGGTCGGCCCGTTCCTTGTGTGCAAGCTGGGCTCGTATCAGATCAAAGTCATCGCCCGCAAGTTCGGGGCATGCCCTGATTCGCCGGGCGAAGCCTTCATCGAACCAGTTCCACGCGACGAAACTGTCGTATCGTCGCAGTGCTTTTGACCTGTTCGTGTAGCCGAGCAGTCGTGGGATATCTCCACGACGAATGCCGTGGAGCGCGCACTGGCGCTCCAGATACTGCTTGATATTCATGTGGGCCTCATCGTTCGCGGCATTACCACCGGCTCGAAACCGGTTGGTGGTCTTCACAGGGCCGCGTCCCTCAGACCGTCGTGATGAGAAAGACTGTCAGGTGGTTGGCACGAACCCACCGTTAGATTATTGTGCGGACTGAAACCTAAAACCTGAAATCTGTGATCTTCCCCCACATTGGTTGACAGCGGGAGTGGTAGAAGTCGCCAGATTGGGACGTCGACACACTGGGTTGAGGACTACCGTTGAAGCTCCTCTCCGGCAGAATCGCAGGCGTTACCCAACAAGTGGACACAAATGAAACGTTTGGCTAGGATTGCTGTCTTCTTTCTATATTCACATCGGCGTCCTCAGATCCGCGGCATACGGCGGTGTTGACTCAAGACAGAAACATCATAACGTTAAAATTGTTCTGTAGAAAATGAGGGAGTTCGATTATGGATCACGTAGTGCCGTGCTCGGGTATGGCAATACGCAGCTGCATACTTCTACGCTCTTCGGCAGCCATAGTGGTTGCCATACTAACCGTTGCCCTTTTGGGCCTGGCTCCTTCGTCCGCTCTGGCGAACGACTCATGCAACTGTCAGGCGAATGTAACGCGAACGGTGACGTTCTGCATCGATGGGACGAACTATACGGCGAATGTGGACTTTTGTGAGGTGAACTATAGTCCGCCGGTCTTAGGTGACTGCAGCACAACTTTGCTTCAAGATCGAAAATCAACACTAAGGAGGTTCTGCTTTGTTGGTGCGCAGCCCATCGGGTACACCGACGCGCAGATCATGGGCTATCTGCTCTGTCATATCCGCTTAACAGCCTGTAATGTGCCCAATGAGTTTGGATTCGTTGTTCCAGGACCGCCTGTTAGGCGATACTGCTGGGAAATCAAGGTCCCAAAGTGTACGATGCGTGCAAATGGCTGCATTGTACCATGTGAAGACTGTAAATATTGTATTTGGGCGTTTGAGTGGCAACGGGCTGGTGGCAATTGTGCTAACACAATATCGATTCGGTGCGACGGACCTAACTGTAACGGTCAGAACTGCACAGAGAATGAGGGCTGTCCCGCAATTCAATGTTGTCCATAACAGCTATGTCCGCATTCATCAGTATTCTGTTGGATGCAGTCAATTACTTGTTCAACTATAAACTCTCAGATCGCTTGCATCGTTGCTCAATGAGGCATGCCGCCTGATGTCTTTGAGCAGTGTGCTTTGCGTCATTTAAAGAACTGCCGCATGAATTTCAAGTTGACCCAACGGATGTTGTTATGTGTCACATTGTTGATGGCAGGTGAATCGGCTGTAGCGGCGCAGTTCACAGATACTTTGGTAAGGGTGGCAAGAACTACAGTGCTTGGACAAGGTGGGACCTTACAGGGTCCCATAGCTCTTGGCGATGGAAAGTCGATTGTAATGTTTATCCAGAAGCGCAGTCTCTGCGTCGTTGATGTAGAAGACCTGACTTCCAGATGGTTGGAGACTTCTCCCAGCCTATCGGGCATGGACTATTTCTTTCCTGCCGCGTCAGATTTGGGCGTAGTCGCCAGACTGCGGTCTGATCCAATCGGTTTATGTGTACGAGTGGATCCTCGGGGTTCAGTTTTCGTACAGACCCCATCTGAGATTACTCATGATGCTGGTTTCTTGAACAATTTTACGCCACTTCCGGGAGAAGCAGGTCACCGGTTGTCGCAAGATCTTGGTTTATCGTTCTTCGAGACAGTACCTAGTACGGTTGCCCTACAGTACTATACGGAACTGGATCTCGGCGACAGTACTTTGACGTTCGAGTCGCTCACAGACCGTAGAAAGTACGTTTGGTTAAACGATTCGACTCCACGGCTTTTGATAACACCGTTCAAACAGAACAGTAATGCAACCACGCGCATGTCATCGCGCAGTGCTCCATTAACGATCTACACGATTGTTCGACCCACCCGAAATAGCCGGCAGTGGAATCTTGCAGTTGGCTTGTTGGGTGATACGACGTTAACGCGCATTGATACGCTGTTGGTAAATGGCAAGCACCGCACGTTACGGCCACATATCGTAAGCAACATGTGGGCCGATAGTGTGTTCTATGCCGATTCTGCCGGCTGGCAGTGTATCCTAACACCCACAGGAAACCATACATTTCAGTGTCCTATACGCGTTGACGAAGTTCGCTCCGAACGCGAGTGGGTATATGTGTTTTCCTACGATGTGGATTCGATACGTGTGGCCTTTACGAGTCGTGCGCAGTATCCACGATGGACAACGTGGTCTCTTCATTCTGACTTCAGCCGCCTGCGTCATGATTATCATCCCTTTGCGATTTCGCTGTTTGGCGCGCACGGTGTTTCGTTAAGCCGTGCCAACTCCAACTCCATGATATCGTCGCCCAAGCATCCGTATCCGTTGGCATTGGGCGCTTTGTTGGCCTCACTAGGCAATCTGCAGCTGCAACGCATGCTCTGCACATGGACGGATGACCGAGGTTTGCCGATGGTGTTGGATGACTATGGCCGCGTGCTGCGTCGCGAGCTTGACAACCCCACCGAACCGACATACGTCATATATCCTGGGCTGTTGTTCGATGAGCGTACAATAGTCAATACGTTTGTCGATGATCCCAACTCCACCCTACCCTGGTATGGCGTGCGTACCCCCCAGCCATGGCAGGTAGGGGGCACCGATACATTAGCGCACAGCGGTAGCGTGGTACGCCGCCTGCTGAGCCGTGGCGATGTGCAAGACACAGTGTGGCGCGGCTTCACCACGGCCTTCGCCCGCATCGACCCTAGCACGTGGAGCGTGGCCAACCACGACGCCCTGTGGGTGCGCACCGGTGCAGACACCGTGCGGTACGAACTTGCCCCTCTGCGCACAGCCAAGGGCTTACTTCCGGGTTATCCTTCGTCGATTACGCCGCTGGGCAGCGCCAGCCGCTTGCTGCTGTCGTTCTACGGTACTACGCGTAGCGACTCGGACTTCGTTCCGCAGCCCTACCGCCACGGTGGCCTTGCCGTGGTGGATGGCAGCCAAGAGGTGCGCAGCATAGCCCTGCCAGGCGAATGCGGTAGCTACGTCTATCCCATGCATCGCCTCAGTGACGGAACGCTGCTGGCCTTGACCGCAGCCATGCGCGAAGATTCTTCCGATGGTGATCGTCGGACGCCACAGTTGACGAACATGCGTTACATCCGCTCGACCGATGGGGGAGCGACGTGGACGTCGTCGGCCCCGCTATTTTACTCGGGCGAGTGGGTACCCTGTACGGGCAAGGTTATCGATCTTGGCGGTGATTACGTGCTAGGCGTTATGCCGGGATCGGTAGTGATAAGCAGCGATGGTGGCCGCACGTGGGACTTCGACTATCGCGTGCCGGCGTCGATGCGTGCCATCGACATCCACATTGCGGGCAACGACCTGCTTGTGGCGGCCCAGGACGGACTCTACCGCATTGATGGCGTTACCAGCGTCGACGGCCAAGCGCCAGTGCTACAGCCACGGCGCGAGCCACTGGCAATGTCACGCCAGGCCTTCCGTGCCCACGTTTCAACGCTCGACGCTGCCACGGTGTACGACCTCGGTGGTCGCGTGCTGTGCACGTCGCAGGACTGCGACTCGATCGATCGTATGCCGTTGCCCCCCGGCAGTGTGGTGATGGTGATAAGCACATCCGAGCGGAGGTTGTACTATGTGGAATAGGCAAGGCATGAGAGGGCCTCTGATACTCCCACGTTTTCGCGAGAGCATGTGTACATCCCTGTACGACCGACTGCCGAGTTCGTGCCGATAGCGTTGGCAGAGCCCGCCACGGGCTTGTCCAATCGACATACTGGCCATATGCACGTCACGGGTCCGCATCTGCTTATAGGCATCCAATCGGAACTGATCGCTTAGCCGCCGCGGCTACAGACCTACGAGCTCAACTGCACCATCGATGGCTGCGTGCAGCACGGTGGTCTGATCATAGCGCCGTCGGAAGTCTTCGGCCTCTTCGCGGGTGAGGCCGGCAACCAGGAGATGATTCTCGCGCCAGTCATTGGTTAGCCCGAGGACCGACAGATAAGGAAGCCCGCGCTCTACGCATTCGACCATCAACGTGGCATGGCGTCGGGCGTTGTCCTCAGCAGTAGTGAGCGTCGACTGCGGGTTCTCTGCTCCAAGCAAGGCGACCATGCTTGCCCCCTGACTTTTTGCCCAGGCAATAACGGAATCGGGAAGGGGCTTTCCGATGCGCATGGTTTCGAGTCCCTCGACTTCGAAGCGCGTGTTGTGATAATGATCGAGCAATTCCTGAGAGACGGGCATAACGATCCATCGTCGAAGAAGTGTACGAATCAGTTTCGTCGTTCTGTCCGGCGGGTGTAGAGAGTCGATGACGTGTGTGGCTCCGGCCTGCCGGAGCACATCGGCCGATTGAACACCGGTGGTCACGGCAAGCGAGGTGATGCCATGCGCCCGTGCGCAGTCGACATCACCGATGGCATCACCGACAATGATGGCGCTGGCCGTCGAGAAGGATGTGCCGCGTGAGGTGTTGTACCGCTCGATGGCGATCGGTGGAAGAAGTCTTCGGTCGGCGTGATGTCCACCGAAAGCCCCATGCGCAAAGAACCCGTCGAGTCCGGCCATTGCAAGCTTGTGATATCCAATGGTTTCGACATTACCCGTGACCAGCGCATGCGCAACGCCATGCTCACATAGCATCTCCAGAGTTTGACGAGCCCCCTCGAGAGCTATCGTTGTATCAGGGCGAATCAGTTCAAACGCAGCATCAATCATATGCTGCTCGATCTGTGGCCACGCAGATTCGACATCGTCTGACGAGAACCCTACAGCCTCGCCGATTTCATGCACCAAGCTTCGATCTGTACGTCCGGCAAATGACATTGACGCTACCGTCTCGGTCACGTCGGCCTTAAGGACCGAGCGAAACGCCCGGATATACATTTCACGGCCAACACCGTGCGTTGTGCGTAGCAACGTTCCGTCAATGTCCCAGATGATAAGCATGTGACAAGATAGTTACGGAGTTACGGAATGACCGAATTACGGAGTGTTACGAGTTACGAGTGACGAGAGACGAGTGACGAGAGACGAGAGACGAGAGACGAGAGACGCAGTTACGGAATGACAGAATGACAAATGAGTCACGGCGCGCAGCGCTCCGTAATTCCGTAACTCCGTAATTGCGCGCAGCGCTCCGTAATTCCGTAACTATCTTCGCCATCTATGGAAAGAATCCTTCTAATCGGATCGGGTGGACGTGAGCATGCATTGGCCAAGGCGCTGGTAGCGTCCGAGTCTTGCGAAAAGCTCTGGGCTGCTCCGGGCAATCCCGGAATTGCCAGAGAGGCCGAATGCGTGACGTTGAACATTTCCGACCATGTGGCGGTTGAGAAGTTCTGCATGCGGCATGATGTCACGCTGGTCGTGATCGGCCCCGAGCAGCCCCTTGCCGAGGGTCTTGCCGACGCGCTCCGTGCGGAGAACATTGATGTATTCGGGCCGTCGAAGGCGGCCGCGCAGCTCGAAACGTCCAAGGGCTTTTCCAAGGACTTTATGCGTCGACACCATGTGCCGACAGCCCCGTACCAGCGGTTTGATGCCGGACAGTATGTCGAGGCGCGCGCGGCTGTAGAGATGCACGATCTGCCGGTAGTGATCAAGTACGACGGTCTTGCCGCGGGCAAAGGCGTGGTTGTGGCCACCGAGCGACATCAAGCTATTGAAGCTGTGGAAATGATGTACAAGGGAGTCTTCGGCGATGACGGAGTTGTGATCGAGGGCTTTCTAAAGGGCGAAGAAGCGAGCGTTTTTGCCATTTGCGACGGGCGCGATTTTGTCGTGCTTGCGCCGGCGCAGGATCACAAACGGTCGGGCGATGGCGATACAGGCAAGAACACCGGAGGGATGGGTGCGTATGCGCCAGCACCGATCGTAACGCACACCATTACGGAAACGGTCAGCGAGAAAGTCATCCGTAGAGTTATCGACGGAATGGCCGCTGAGGGGATGCCCTTTGTGGGTTGTCTGTTCTGTGGGCTTATGATCGATGGGGAAGACGTGAACGTCGTGGAGTTCAATGTCCGCTTTGGCGACCCCGAGACGCAGGCTGTCATGAGCGTACTCGATGCCGATGTCGCTGCACTCTTCGCATCGGCGGCACGCGGATCACTGGATGTATCAGTGATTCGCTCGACGCATATGGGTTTTGCCTGCAACGTGGTGCTTGCCTCCAAGGGATATCCCGATGCCTTTGAAAAGGGGCTACCCATATCTGGAATTGAAGCCGCCGAGGGGGATCCGTACGTGACCGTCTATCACGCCGGCACACGTGCAGTTGACGATGTGCTGCTGACCAGCGGTGGCCGCGTTCTCGGGGTGACCGCGCTCGGTGATACACTCGCGCAAGCTGTTGCTCGCTCGTATGCGGCATGTGATAAGATCTCCTACGACTCGAAGTACCATCGCACCGATATTGCCAAGAGGGCACTGTGAAGATTCTAGTAACGGGCGGTGCCGGGTTCATCGGGTCGCATGTGGCTGAGGCATATCTGCGCGCCGGGCATGATGTGGTTATCGTCGACGATCTGTCCATGGGATTCCTCGAGAACATTCCCGATGGTGCCAGGTTCGTTCAGATGTCGATCAACGATGCTGCTTTCCAGCAATTTGTCACTGCGGAACAGTTTGACGCGATCAACCATCACGCGGCGCACATGGAGCTCCGGGTAAGTGTGGACAAGCCCGTGCATGACGCTACCATCAACATCCTCGGATCGTTGAGTCTTCTGGAGGCCGCACGCGCATCGGGTGTTGGCCATGTCATTCTTGCATCTACGACTGCCGTGCTGGGCGAGTTTATCGACATACCGGCAACAGAGTCCCATCCTGTTCGCCCCATAGCCCCTTACGGTGTCTCGAAGCGTGCCATGGAACTTTACGCCGATTATGAGCGTATCACCCACGGAATGAGCGTCACCACATTACGATACACCAACGTATACGGACCGCGGCAGAATCCACATGGCGAAAGCGGCGTGATTGCCATCTTTCTCGAAAAGTTCATGAAGGGGGCTTCTGCGGTCATCCACGGTGATGGAACGCAGGAGCGTGACTACATACATGTCGATGATGTTGCCGCGGCAAATCTGGTTGCGCTCGAGCAGCGTGTGCAGGGCACATTCCACATTTGCCGAAACAGTGCTGCGAGTGTTAATGATGTGGTACATGCTCTTCGCGATGCTCTGAGCCGCGAGTGTGTAGTGCAGTATGGCCCGGCAAAAGCCGGTGATCCGGCGCGCACGCGTGCCTCGCACGATTTGTTCAGCTCATGCACGGGCTGGAAGCCGAAGATTGATCTGCACAACGGAATCAGCAGTACAGTGGCGTGGTTTCTGCGCCAGGGCGCCGAATGAAGGCTCTGCTGGGTCTGAGCGACCTGTTCCCTGATAGGTTTGGGGGGGGCAGGGGAGTGAAAAAAGAAGTGCACAGGAACCGCCGGGCTTTTCCACGTGGCGCTTCCAATGTAATTTCGACGCGTTTTGCTACCGAAGCATTCAATGAACCGAGGTCAGTGAAGATGCAGTTTTTAACCAAGCGGTTGTGTGTCGGCGTTCTTGCTCTTGCAATAATGTCGGTACTGTCGGGCTGTAATGTACGCGGCCTGTTTACCTCTTACGGAGACGACCCGGTGTGGGTCGACCCCAATGCGGCTGCCGCCGAGACCGCAGCAGCCGGTGATGCGGGAGGTCCGGGTAAGGCCGTATATGGCCGCATTTGCGCCGCCTGTCACCTGGGCAGTGGCAAGGGCGTACCGGGCAACAACATACCTGCGCTTGCGGGTTCGGCGCTAGCCCAGGGCGATGCTCGCAAGCCGATTGCCATCGTTCTGCACGGTCTGCGCGGCCCTATCGAGCGCAACGGCGTGCAGATCAACGGGCAGATGGCTGCCTGGAAGGATCAACTAGATGACCAACAGATCGCCGATGTGCTGACCTATGTCCGCAGCGCATTTGGCAATGCTGCCGGCCCCGTGACTGCAGACGAGGTGAAGGCCGTGCGCGAAGAAACGGCCTCGCGCACCGTGCAATACACGGAAGCCGAGCTTCCGTAACCATTCACTCACGAAACACCACTACATCGGAGTCTGATTCGCATGGATCGCATTCTGTCCTACTTCGACATGTTGCCATGGTTCCCCGAGAACACCTCCACCTTCGGCGGGGAGCTTGACAGCCTGTTTGCGATTATTTACTGGATCAGCGTCGGGATCTTTTTCCTGACGTTCGGGATCCTGGGCTACTTCCTTGTGAAGTATCGCTACCGCCACGACCGCCGCGGATACAACTATCATGGAAACAACGTCGTCGAGCTGACGTGGACTGTGCTACCGACCATCCTGTTTGCATGGATCGGTCTGTACTCGGATGACATCTGGGAGCGCACCAAATACTCGTCCCGTCTGCCGCAGGCTGATGTGCAGGTCCTGGTCATGGGCAAGACATTCGGCTGGCAGTTTCTCTATCCCGGAGCAGACGGTGAGTTCGGTCGTAATGCCTACACCGACCGTGACAACTGCCGGAAACTCATCACGGGATTGAATCCGTTTGGTATCGATTCTACAGACCCACGAAGCATGGACGACTTCACGACGGAGAACCAATTCAAGGTTCCTGTCAATGCCAACGTGGTGATGCATGGCTCGTCGCAGGATGTTCTGCACAGCTTCTTCCTGCCTCATGCACGCGTGAAGCAGGACGTTGTGCCCGGCACCTGGATGAACATCTGGTACAACATCTTCAAGACCGGCAAGTTTGAACTCGCCTGTGCCGAACTCTGTGGAGGTGGTCATTATTCCATGCGAGCCGAGTACGAAGTACTCAGCAAGTCATCATACGACGCATGGGTCGATAAGAAAGTCGCCGAGGCTATCGCTGCACGCTCGCCTCAACCAACCGTTGCACCGTCGGCCGACACGGCCACGGTGGCCTCACTCACCAAGTAATCCCGAACAAGGAGACCTATAGCAATGAGTACCGCAACGATTGAGACGGCAACACCTGTTGCCCATGAAGAGCATGCGCACGAGCATCATCACGACCTTCCGTGGTACCGCAAGTATGTGTTCTCGACCGATCATAAGGTGATCGCGAAGCAGTTCATGCTCTCGTCACTGTTCTTCCTGTTCATTGGCGGAGCGTTCGCGCTCTTCATACGCTGGCAGCTGGCCTATCCGGGCAAGCCTGTTCCGGTGATCGGGTCTATCCTACCGGCAACGTGGGTGACCGAGCCCGGCAGTGGCATCATCACTCCGGAATTCTATACGCAGCTGCTTACGATGCACGGCTCGATCATGATCTTCTTCGTGATCATCCCGTTTGCAGCCGGCATGTTTGGCAATTTCTGTATTCCGCTCATGATCGGAACAGATGACATGGCCCTGCCGCGACTGAACATGTGGTCGTTCTGGCTTGTGCCACCGGCTGGTCTGATTATGTTGGCCGGCTTTTTTACCGACACAGGATACGCGGCAGCCGGATGGACGTCATACCCGCCCCTTTCGGCAATGACCGGGTTGGAGAAGTTTACGATCAGCGGCCAGACGCTCTGGCTAATCAGCGTGTTCCTGGTGGGCTTCTCCTCGATCATGGGCGCGGTCAACTACGTCACGACGGTGCTGAACAAGCGAGCCAAGGGGATGAAACTGTTTGATATGCCTCTTACCGTTTGGGCACTGTTTATCACGGCCATCCTTGTGACGCTCGGCACGCCGGTGCTCGCAGCGGGTCTGGCCATGCTGTTCATGGACAACTTCCTGCATACAAGCTTCTTCCTGCCCGACAATCTGGTGACGAGCTCCAAGTATTTCGGTGGTGGTCAACCGATCCTCTTCCAGCACGTGTTCTGGTTCTATTCGCACCCAGCCGTGTACATCATGATTCTTCCGTTGATGGGCATCGTGTCAGATGTCATGGCCACTTTCTCGCGCAAGCCGATCTACGGGTACAAGGCCATGGTGTTCGCCATTGCTGGCATTGCCTTCCTTGGCTTTATCGTATGGGGTCACCACATGTTCCAGTCGGGCATGAACCCGTTGCTCGGTACGACCTTCATGCTTTCGACCATCGTGATCGCCGTTCCTTCGTCGATCAAGGTCTTCAACTGGCTTGGGACTCTCTGGCGTGGGAACATCAAGTTCTCAACGGCTATGCTTAATGCGTTGGCGTTTGTGTCGATGTTCATCATTGGTGGCTTGTCGGGTGTTTTCATGGCATCAGCGCCGGTTGACATCTACATCCACGACACGTACTTCATTGTTGCACACATCCACTATGTGCTCTTCGGTGGTTCGCTCTTCGGGATCTTCGCCGGCATTTACTATTGGTATCCGAAGATGTATGGCAAGATGCTCAATGAGCGCTGGGGTCGCCTGCACTTTGTCCTGACGTTCATCACGTTCAACGTGACGTTCTTCCCGATGCACGTTCTTGGTCTTGGCGGACATATGCGCCGTATCTACGATCCGAACGTGTATGACTTCCTCAAGGGACTCTCAGACGTCAATGAAGTGATCACGATCGGTGCCATCGGACTGGGATTCGCGCAGTTGATCCTCGTCTTCAATGTTCTGTATTCGCTCAAGAACGGTAAGCGTGCTCCGCGTAATCCATGGCGTGCCAACACACTTGAGTGGGCAGCACCTGAGCACCCGGGACATGGTAATTTCGATCGTGACATCACGGTCTACCGTGGTCCTTACGAATACAGCGTTGAAGGACGTAAGAGCGACTACTGGCCTCAATGGGAGCCTGGTGCATCGAAAACGGTTCATCACCACACTGTTGCCGTCGAAGACGATTCACGTTCGTTCGGCAGTCATTAAGGTACCTCAAGGCGACAACCAAAAGCATGACGCCTCAAGAAACAGCTTCTGACCGATCGAGCCGCGCGATCAATCGCGTCGCCCTTGTGTTGTGTGTGCTCACCTTCGGACTTATCGTCTGGGGCGGTCACGTCAACACCACACGCAGCGGCATGGCGTTCCCCGATTGGCCTACGTCAAACCTCGCTCCTATGGTCACCTATGCCCCCTCAGAATGGTTGTGGGCGAAGGATCGATTCTGGGAGCATGGACATCGGTTGTTTGCAACTGTCGTCGGTCTGGTCACGACCCTACTTCTGGTGCTGGCCTATCGGTCAACGCCGGCGGGACAGCGTCCGAACCGGGCCATTGCGGGCTTGATCGCGGTTGTCTTCCTGACTATCGCCTCTGCTGTGCTGGGCATGAATAGTATGCCGATGAATTTCATGGAAGCATTCATGGTCGGTCTCGGTCTTCTGACGGTCACGTTCGTCGTCAAGGCCCTCCGTGTTACCGGTCAGCACCGCATTGTGTGGCTGGCTATGGCCGCATTCACGGCGGTGTGTCTTCAGGGGTCATTTGGCGGCTACACAGTGAGGCAGAATCTGCCCGACTGGACGTCGACCTCACATGGCGTGCTGGCGCAGCTTTTCCTGATGATCGTTATCGCCATCACCTTGCAGTCTTCGGCTGCGTGGCGTCGTCTACGCTCTCAGGGAACGGTCAGCTCAGGCACGGCATCGCTTGTTGCCACGACGTGGGCGCTGACGTTCGTACAGTTCGTGCTCGGAGCTCTTACGCGCCACACCGACTCGTGGGGCGTTAGCGTAAGTTTCCCTCATTGGAGCGAAGCCGGCTTCTTTCCGTCGGCTGATCTGCTGCAGTATCCTCAGGTTGTGATTCACCTGGTGCACCGTTCGTTGGCCTACGTTGTCGCTCTTGCCATCGTGTGGCAGTTCATCAGGCTTCGTTCTGAAGGTGCATCGACGGACGTACGTCGCTCGTCACTCCTTGCCCTGTGTCTTGTCGGAGTCCAGATCGCCCTTGGCGCCGGAATTCTCTGGACCGCCCGTGGCGAACTCGTCACCACGCTGCACGTCATGGTCGGTGTAGTGATCCTCGTTTCCAATGCCATCACATTTCTGAGTGTGAAGGGGCGCCCCCTGACCCTAGATGTTCATGAGCAAGCTCATGGGCTGGTCCACGAGGGGGGACGATGAGTATGTCGTCGCAGAACACCGAGGCGGCTATCAATGCCTCTGAGGCAGAGCAGGCGCCGTCGCGCGTATCGATGTATTACGAGCTTACCAAGCCCGGAATCAGCAAGATGGTGATGATGACCACCCTTGCGGGGTATCATCTTGCCTTGCCGTCCACAACGTCTCTATTCTCAACCACACAGGCGGCGCATCTGGCCGCTACGATGTTCGGCACGCTGCTCATCAGCAGTGGCAGCTGCGTCGTCAATCATATCCTCGAACGCGATGTTGACGCGCGCATGAAGCGCACGGCAAAGCGCCCCATCCCATCTGGGGCGATCTCCATGCGCAGCGCATCCATCTTTGCTGCCGTTCTGTCACTCGGTGGCGCTGCCCTGCTATTAACGGTGAACGCCTTGACCTTCTGGCTTGCCATTGCAACCTGGCTCAGCTATGTGATGGTCTACACGCCGATGAAAACCCGTTCATCTCTGGCTGTCATTGTTGGTGGGATCCCCGGAGCCCTGCCGTTTATGGGCGGCTGGACTGCGGTTACCGGTTCTGCCGACACAATGGCGTGGGTTCTGTTTGCCATTCTGTTTTTCTGGCAGCTGCCACATTTCTATGCGCTGTCGTGGATGTACCGTGCGGACTACCGTGATGGTGGTATGATTCTTCGCGCGATTTCAGATGAATCGGGCAAGACACTTGCCGTGCAGATGACGCTTACCAGCTTCCTGCTTCTGGTCTGTGCGGTTCTGCCGACGGTCATTGGCGTCACCGGCACGGTGTATCTCGTGGGAGTGTCCGCACTAGGGCTCTGGCTGACAGTGCAGAGCGCTTTGTTCTACCGCAACCCGGACGCGGCAACGGCGCGGAAGGTTCTGCTCACTTCGTACGCGGTTCTGATGGGAATCGTCGTACTGATGTTTCTCGACAAACAATGATCAATCATAACAGGTGGTAGCATGTCTGCAGCACTGAATCTCAATCACGAGCCGGTCACCAAGATCGCCAATGGCAAGCTGGCCATGTGGGCGTTTCTTGCCTCGGAGCTCATGTTCTTCACGGGGTTCTTCGGAACCTTCATCGTGCTTCGCAACACGAATTACCAGGCCTTTTTTGATGCTTCCCATCACTTGAGCTGGCCCCTGGCACTTCTTAACACGTTCATTCTGATCGGTAGCTCGTTGACGATGGCGTTGGCCATCTACAACCTCGAGCGCAAGAACAATGGAATGTTCCAGACCTATCTGGGACTTACCATTCTTGGTGCCTTTGGCTTCCTTATCGTCAAGTATTTCGAGTACGGGGCCAAGTGGCAGGACGGATTGTTCCCTGGGCAGGAGAATCACACGCTGTTCTACTCCTTCTACTTTATCATGACCGGCTTCCACGCTCTGCACGTGATCGCGGGAATGATCCCGATGGTCTTTATGCTCATGAAGTCATTTACGAAGAATGGGTATCCGCACCCTGTCAAGGTTGAGACGCTCGGTCTTTACTGGCACTTTGTCGATCTGATGTGGATCTTCATCTTTCCAGCCTTGTATCTCATCTTCCCCTAATATCCACACGACATTTCACGACCGAAATCAGGAGCACGACAATGGGTCACGATCACGGTAACGTTATCCCTGCCTACATGAAGGTGTTTTTCACGCTTTGCGCCATGACGCTGCTGACGGTAGCTGCCGCCAAGCTGGTGCACTTTCCGGACGTCGGGTTCATCCACGGATATGTGCTCAACATCACGGTTGGTCTTGCCATTGCCGTCTTCAAGGTCATCTGTGTGATGTACATTTTCATGCACCTGAAGTTCGACAACCCGTACCTGCGCTTCTTCGTGTACGTGCCGGTGTTTCTGTTCTTTGTGCTGACGTTCGGTTTGAACCTTGAGTTTGGTGCTGCCCCCTCTAATGATCACGTTACCCGCACGGTGCATCAGCAACTGTATCCGGGCGATCACAAGGCAGGACACTAAGGGATTGTGCCAATAGACATGCGACTGTCAGTTATCACCGGGCTGCTGTCATTGCTTATCGCGCTTGCTTCGTGCCAGCCGAGTGCGGACGATGCAGTGCGCGAAAAAACTCCCTGGGACACGCTTCCGGTTTTGCGGGCTGTCTCTTCGTTCTCCGGGGTTGACCAGGACAGTGCGGCCTTCCGCGCAGAGGCTCTGCGCGGGCGTGCGTGGATCGCATCATTTTTCTTCACGAGATGCCAGACGGTCTGTCCGGCGTTAAACAATGTCCTTGCCGGCATCAATCGCGAGTTTGCCTCGAAAGTGTCGTTTGTCTCGTTGACCTCCGATCCTGAGAACGACGTGCCCAGTGTGCTGCGAGAGTACGCGCGCCAGTATGGTGCCGAGCGCAATACATGGGCCTTTGTCACAATGCCCCTGGATTCGATGATCGCTGTGTCAAGCAATGACCTTGGTCTTGTTTCTCCATCAGAACCGGACCTTCATTCAACGCGGTTTGTACTCATCGATACTGCAATGCAGGTCAGGGGCTATTACGACAGTGCAGATCCTGCCGATGTGGCGAAGCTTCGGAACATTCTCAAGGCTCTTCCATGAACCTCGACCAGCTTCCGGCACTCAATGCCACGCTGAACGCGCTCTCTACCGTGCTCCTCGTTGTAGGGTATCGCCTCATCCGTCAGCGCCGTGTGCAGCAGCATCGCATGGTGATGATCACCGCGTTCGTTGTTTCCGTTGTCTTTCTCGGATGCTACCTCCTGCACAAGTGGCATCTCTACACGACTACCGGATCCTACAACACGGTTTTTCCGGGCGAAGGGATATGGAGAGCTGTTTATCTGACGATTCTGATCACGCATGTTGCGCTTGCTGCTACTGTGCCGGTCTTGGCGATCATCACCATTCGCAGGGGGCTTGCCATGTCTGTTGAGACGCATCGCCGCATTGCGAAAATCACGTTGCCCATCTGGCTCTACGTGTCTGTTACAGGCGTGATCGTCTACTTCATGTTGTACCAGTGGTTTAGGCCGGTGTCATGAACAAGAAGGTCATAGGTCTGCTCGTAGCTCTTGCGGCCGTATCGGATGCAATGGCCTGTCCTGCATGCAAGGACAGCTTTACCAAGCACGGAAGCAATGCCTCGGTAGGAGATGCCTATTCATTGTCGGTAATCGTGATGCTCAGCGTACCGATAACCATCTTGATCGTTGGCATCGTGGTCATTGCACGACGACTTCGACAACATCCAAATTCTGTCGCGTGATTCATGTGGACAATCATGCGACATAGGTTCACGCGGAACGGTATATTTGCACGACATTTACTGCTGAGGGAAGCGAATGTTTTCACGCAAGTTTGACATGGGGGTCAAGGTCGGTGGCGCCGTCGCAGGCGGCGTCGTCGGTGTTCTCTTCCTCCTGGGCTACTTCGGGTTTCGAAACGATTTTGCCGATGTTGGCTATCGTCCCGAGCAGCCGGTGCCATTCTCTCACAAGCTTCACGCCGGGCAGCTGCAGATCCACTGTCAGTACTGCCACGCAGGCGTTGAGAAGTCCGCGCACTCTCCGGTGCCAACGACGCAGACCTGTATGAACTGCCATACGGCGGTGAAGGCAGAGTCTCCGAAGCTCCAGCTTGTGCGTGACTCTTACGAGACGGGTAATCCGATTTCGTGGGTGCGCATCCACAAGGTGCCGGACTATGCGCACTTTAATCACAGCCGTCACATCCGTGCGCAGATCGACTGTAAATCGTGTCACGGCCCTATCGAAGAGATGGGAGTTGTTTCACAGAGCAAGCCCCTTAGCATGGGCTGGTGTCTCGACTGTCACCGCAATCCAGAGAAGAACATCGTCGGTGCGCGTCCGATTTCGGGTGTGTTCACCGGTAAGGTGCATGACATGAAGAACTTGCTTGACAGCACGTACATCTTCACGCCGATCAAGGCACAGGTTGCCGATAAGGCCTCGCTCAAGCCGCTAACGATTCCACAATATGGCGGATATGATGTGCAGGTACCGCCTGTAGAGGTTGCTGGAATACCTCACCCCAAGGTAGCCGGCGTCGGCCCAGAGAACTGCTCGTCGTGTCATTATTGATCGACAGCTTCATCCTCAACGATTGAAACATCCCTTCAAGGTTTGCATATGTCCGACCGTTCACTCCATGCGTCAACCAATCCAATGTGGAAGAGCATAGACGAGCTCGCCGAAGGTCGTGGTGAGACAGCTGAGTTTGCACCCGGCACAACGACATCGGCCCTTGCCGATTCCGGCGTCAGCCGCCGCAGCTTCATGGCTCTGGTGTCCGCCTCGATGGCGCTTACAGCGGCTGCGTGTCGTCGACCTGAGCAAAAGCTGGTCCCATCGGTGAAGTCGCTCCAGAATGCCACTCCGGGATTGCCGATCTATTATGCGTCGGTCTATTCTCATCGCAACGTTGCCTACGGTGCGGTCGTAAAGACACGTGAGGGACGTCCGATCAAGGTTACGGGCAATGCGTCGCATCCAGGCCTTGCGCGTGGTGCGGCAAACGCAGAAATGCAGGCCTCTCTGCTTTCGCTGTATGATCCGGATCGCATCCGCCGTCCAAAGGTTGGCGGACAGCAAACGTCCTTTGATGCAGCTGCTTCCAAGATGGCTGGTGCCATCAATGAGGCTATCACCGCCGGAAAAAAGGTCGCGCTTTTTGTCGATGAGCACTGCTCACCAACCTACACACAGCTTCTGAATGAGTTCGTTGCAGCAGTACCGAACGCTGTCGTTGTGACGCTTCCGGCGATCATCAATGATGGTGCTGCGATTGCTAACAAGGCTGTATTCGGACGTGACGCGCAGATCGTTCCGGATCTTTCGCAGGCATCGGTGATCGTAAGTGTGGACGCAGATTTCCTTGGAGCAGACACACTGGCACTGTATAACGCGACTCGTTTCGCCGGTAAGCGCACTCCCTCCAAGGCTAACGCCGAGATGTCGCATCTGACGGTTGTCGAGTCGCAGTACTCCAGCACCGGCATGAACGCCGATGTGCGGGTTCGGACAGCCCCTTCACAGATTGAAGGATTCCTGCAGGACCTACATGCTGCGGTGGTCGGTGGCGCGACGTCATCAAATGCAGCGGTGAGTGCTGCAGCCAAGAGGCTCAAAAGTGCCGCTGCAGGCACGGGTGTCGTACTTGTAGGAGCGCACCTTTCGGCCCATGCTCATGGCCTCGGTATTGCTATCAACAGCGCTCTGGGCAGTGTTGGTGCCGGGAAGATCATCGATGCATCCCGCACACTGCCGAACTCCGGCGAGAAGGGGGCTGCCATAGCCGACATCACCTCGCAGATGGAGGCGGGCGCTATCCATGCGGCCATATTCTTAGATGTCAACCCTGAGTACTCCGCATCGCGCGCTTTCAAGAATGCGATCCTGAAAAAGGTTGCCTTCCGCGGCACCATCAACTTGTATGATGACGAAACTTCGCAGATCTCCGATGCCTCGATTCCAGCCGCCCATTGGCTTGAGTCCTGGGGCACGGCTGTAAGCCCGGACGGGTACGTAAGTATTCAGCAGCCCGTCATTGCGCCACTGTGTGACGGAATACCATCGCTGCAGGACACGCTCATGACCGTCGGCAAGAAGGTCAATGCGGCGTTCCTTGGTGCAACTACCAGCTATGCCGACTACGTGAAGGGGGCTATGATGGCCGCCTATCCTGCGATGAGCTGGGTCGATACACTCCAAAGCGGAGTTGTCGCCGGTACCGGACGCACAGCATCGGATCTGCCCATGAATGCTGGTGCGATTTCGGGTCTGTCAAAGGCATCGGTGACTACGGGAACGGTTTTGCTGACGGTGCCATCGAACGCTCTGTATGACGGACGTCTGGCCAACAACGCTTGGCTTCAGGAGCTTCCGGACCCGGTGACCAAGGTTACCTGGGACAATGTCGCGCTCATCAGTCCTGCTATGGCCGTCAAGCTTGGACTTGCATCAAGCACGGAAGACCTTAAGGCTCTGTCGAAAGCAAATGAGAACGTGGTGGCGATCACCACGAAAGAGGGAAGCGTTGAGCTTCCCGTGTTGGTTCAACCAGGCATGGCCGACGATACCATTGCAACTCAACTCGGATATGGTCGCACCGCTGGAGGATCCATCGGCACAGGCATTGGCGCGAATGCGTTTGTTGCCGGAACGTGTGGCTATCACGCCGTTGAAAGCGTGTCGGTCACAGGTGCACGTCACCGAATTGCAACAACACAGAACCATCATACGCTCAGTGAAACACCGGGCGATACGCAGAACGAGCGTAACGTTGCGCAGACACTGAAGCTCAGTGACCTTGCTTCGGTAACATCGCTTGAGCCGGACTACATCAAGGATGAGGCTGGTAAGCCCCTTTCCATCGTTGGTGAATACCAATACAAGGGACATCGCTGGGGCATGGTCATTGACATGAGCTCCTGTACTGGATGCTCCTCATGCGTTATCGCCTGTCAAAGTGAGAACAACATTCCGGTTGTTGGCAAGGATCAGGTGCTCCTTGGACGTGAAATGCACTGGATCCGGCTGGACCGCTACTATTCCGGCTCACTTCAGGACCCATCGTCGACCGTGATCGAGCCGATGCTGTGTCAGCACTGCGAAAATGCTCCGTGCGAAAATGTCTGTCCGGTTGCGGCCACGACGCACTCGCCGGAGGGTCTCAACGAGATGACCTACAACCGCTGTGTCGGAACGCGTTACTGCCTGAATAACTGTCCGTACAAGGTGCGCCGCTTCAACTTCCTCAACTACAAGGATGAGCGTCAGCCGCTCGACCTTGTGTTCAACCCGGAAGTGTCCGGCCGCATGCGCGGTATCATGGAAAAGTGCACCTTCTGCGTGCAGCGCCTGCATGAAGCCAAGTGGCACGCCCGTGACGAGGGCCGCGCCCGCGTCAAGGATGGAGAGGCCATCACAGCATGTCAGGAAGCATGTCCGGCGGGTGCTATCATCTTTGGTGACGCCAACGATGCTGCCAGCCGAGTGTCTGTGGCACGCAAGAGCGAGCGCAGCTTCCATGTTCTTGCCGAGACCAACACGCGTCCGTCGGTGACCTACCTTGCGAAGGTCATCAACGACAGGGCGTAACTCCGTATCTGCATTTGATTAACAAAACGATTCACTGACGGGAACCAATCATGACGGTGGTCCAGGAACAAGAGAGATTGCAGGCCATGGCGCACGGCGAAGAGCCGGTGCGCGAAGACCTCGTCCTCGGTAATCCAACGATGCGTGACGTCACGGCACGCATCGCCAGCATCGTGGAATCGAAGATCACGATGAAGTACCTCGCCACGCTCAGCGTTACCGGAGCTATGGCCGCTTGGGGGCTCTTCGCGTTGTATTACACGATCACGACCGGTATCGGCGTGTGGGGTCTGAACAACCCGATCGGTTGGGGATGGGACATCACCAACTTCGTGTTCTGGATCGGTATCGGTCATGCCGGTACGCTGATCTCGGCCATCTTGTTCCTGTTCCGTCAGAAGTGGCGCACGGCCATCAACCGCTCAGCCGAGGCCATGACGATCTTCGCTGTGATCTGCGCACTGACGATGGTGCTCAGTCATACGGGACGTCCGTGGCTGTTCTATTGGCTTCTGCCGTATCCGAATCAGATGGCTATGTGGGTGAATTTCCGCTCGCCGCTGATGTGGGACGTGTTTGCCGTCAATACCTATTTCACCGTTTCGGCACTCTTTTGGTTCGTTGGCCTCATTCCTGACCTGGCCACGCTTCGGAATTATGTGAAGAGCTCTGTGGCGAAGAAGGTCTACGGCGTGCTCTCGCTCGGCTGGACTGGTTCAACACGCAGCTGGCACCACTACGAGATCGCCTACATGATCCTGGCAGGCATTTCGACGCCGCTTGTTCTGTCGGTGCACTCAGTGGTTTCGTTCGACTTTACCGTGGGTATTCTTCCGGGCTGGCACACAACGATCTTCCCGCCGTACTTCGTTGCCGGTGCTATCTTCTCGGGCTTTGCCATGGTGATGACCCTCCTTGTGATCACACGGGAGATCCTCGACCTTAAGCAGTTCATCACCCTCAAGCACTTTGAGAATATGAACAAGATCATGCTCGCTACGGGCATGATGGTAGGCTATGCCTACATTCTTGAGTTCTTCATCGCGTGGTATTCGGGCAGTGACTGGGAGCGTTGGATCTTTATCAACCGTGCGTTCGGTGATTACGCATGGGCCTACTGGACGATGTTCCTCTGCAACGTGGTCTCTCCGCAGGTGTTCTGGTTCAAGAGTGCTCGTCGGAACATCCCGCTGATGTTCGTGATCTCGATCTTCATCAACATCGGTATGTGGTTTGAGCGCTTTACGATCATCGCCACGACCCTACATCACGACTTCCTGCCGGCATCCTGGGGATACTACTCACCAACATGGGTCGAGATCTCAATTTTCATCGGCACGTTCGGCATCTTCCTGACGCTGTTCCTGCTGTTTGCAAAGTTCGTTCCCGTGATCGCCATTGCCGAGATCAAGAGCATCATGCCAGGCGCTCAGCCGACGCACCATCATGACCATCATGGTGACGCCCACTGATTTTGAAACACCTCCTGCACTGAAGAACGAAGGTCACTTATGAGTACGAAACCCGTTGGCGTTATTGGCGAGATCACCGATGTGAATCTCACCATGAAGGTCGCCGAAAAGCTGCGCGACGCAGGTTTTCGCAACTGGGACATTTACACGCCATACCCTGTCCACGGTCTGGATAAGGCCATGGGGATCAAGAGGTCGATCCTGACATACATCTCCTTCGCTGGTCTTCTAGGGGGCATATCGACCGCTCTTGGGTTGCAGTTCTGGACTGGGGCAGTTGATTACAAGCTCAACATTGGCGGCAAAGGTTTCTTCGATTGGCAGTTCTCGATTCCAATCGACTTCGAGCTGTCGATCCTGGGTACGGCCATCTTTACTGTCGTAGGCCTTTTCCACCTGTGCCGGATACCAACGTGGTACAACAGGTATCAGGATGACGAATCCTTCAAGAAGGCCACCGACGACGTGTTCGTGGTCACGATCGATGCCGACGATGATCGGTTTTCGGCCACCGAAACGGCATCGCTGCTGACGAATCTCGGTGTGGGTAATGTGCACCTCGTGCACGCGACGGCCAACTGATGTTGAATTTCACTACTCACGACGTATGAAACTTCGCTTCTCGCAAATTCTTCAGCTGGCCGCCGTTGTCGGTGTTGCCGTGCTGCTCGTCATGCTCTTCACGGGACAAAAGACGTGGTTCTCCACCGAGCCCCCTGTGGAGATCCAGCCCAATCTTGATCACCAGTTCCGCGCCATTCCGCAGTCGCCGAACTCCTTCTTTGCCGATGGCAAGAGCTTGCGTGAGCCTGTCGAGGGTTCTATCGCCCGCGGTCCCCAGCCATATCAGCTGGGTCCGGGTGACATCGATGCTGCCGAAACGGCCAACGTTGATCCGAACCTGCCGAAGACGGAATTCGTGCTCGCCCGCGGTCAGAACAGGTTCAATACGTTTTGCTCGCCGTGTCACTACTACAATGGTAAGAGTGAAAACTCGGCCGTCTCCAAGCGCGGATGGGCCGGTATCCCGGACCTGACGCGCCCGGAAACTGCCGCACTGTCCAACGCTCGGATCTACCACATTATCAGCGCTGGACAGAATCTTATGCCGAGCTATGCTGACAAGATCGATCCCGTCGATCGCTGGGCCATTATCCGGTACCTGCGCACGCTACAAGGTGTGGAGGGTGTAGCCAGTAACGCCGTCGCTTCGACGGCCACGAACTGAGGAAGGGGAGCACACGCACATGAGTAACGTTCAACTGGGGTCAACCCCATTCGTCGGCAAAATGAATCAGATCGGAATGGCTCTAGCGGCCGTTGGTGCGCTCGGTCTTGCCGGTGTCTATGCCCTCTCGGGTTCCGAGAGGTTCTTCGCTGACTACCTGCTGGGCTTCTGGTACTTTGCCGGTATCAGCGTGACTATGCTCTTCTTCTCTGCTCTGCAGTACCTGGCCCGTGCCGGATGGAGTGCATCGATCCGACGTATCGCTGAGAACTATACCGGTCTCGTGCCGTTCCTGCTCGTCGCCATGATCCCCATCATTGCGAACGTCTACATGGGCCACCACTCGATCTACGAGTGGGCGCACTCCACGGAAGAGGGCGTAAGTCTGCTGCAGGCAGACCCGATCCTGAAAAAGAAAGCGGCCTACTTCGATCAGGGGATCTTTACGTTCGACTTCTTTGCGATCCGCCTGGTGATGTACTGTGTGCTGTGGGTCATTATGCGCCGGTTCATCGTGGGCAACTCGCTCAAGCAGGATGCAATGCCGGGTGACATCTCCCCAACGCGTGCAAACTGGAAGCGTTCAGCCCCGTTTGTTCTGCTCTATGCGATCACAATCACGTTTGCTGCTTTCGATCTTCTGATGACGCTTGAGCCACACTGGTTCTCGACCATCTGGGGTGTGTATGCTTTTGCCGGACACTTCGTTGCTTCGCTTACGATCATCGCTTTAACGCTGGTTGTGCTGCGCAACAACGGGTATCTGACTGGATACATTCGTGATGAGCATTATCACGATATCGGAAAGCTGATGTTTGCGTTCTCCGTGTTCTGGACCTACATCGCATTCTCGCAGTACTTCATCATCTGGTATGCGAACCTTCCGGAAGAAACGGTGTATTTCACGAACCGCATGGCGCACGGCTGGCAGTACATGGGCTATGCGCTTGTGCTGACGCACTTTGTCGTTCCGTTCATGCTGCTTCTGCGGCAGGACGTCAAGCGCAAATCGAAGATGCTCGTCACGGCTGGTATTGTCATTCTCGTGTCGCACTTCATCGACATCACCTGGATCATCATGCCTGCCGTTGGCCATCACATTCTGAAGTCCGACTCAATGGTGTTTGGATGGCAGGAATTCACGGGATGGTTCTTCTTCGCTGGACTCTTCCTCATCATGGCGGCGCGTCAGTTCAAGGCAAATAACTCCGTTGCCATCAACGATCCGCTGCTGCACGAATCAGGTGAGTATCACGCCTGATGAGCCCCTTGAACGCATTTAATGCGGCCCCGATGTCACACGATGTCGGGGCCGTTTTCGTTGAAGGAAACTCCGTAACTTTGTCGCGCAAATCACCACGATTTATCACCGATTCACCGTAATCACACCATGAACACTCATACGTTCGACCTTGTTGTTATCGGATCCGGACCCGGAGGATACGTTGCCGCTATCCGCGCTGCTCAGCTCGGCCTGAAGGTCGCCTGCGTCGAGCGCGACCGACTCGGAGGCGTCTGTCTAAACTGGGGCTGCATCCCATCAAAGTCGCTGCTCAAGAATGCCGAGTACATGAACTTCCTGAAGCATGCAGACGATTATGGTTTTGGCGTAAAGAATCTCGACGTCGACTTCCCGAAGGTCATCTCGCGCTCTCGTGGTGTGGCCGATCGGATGAGCGGGGGCGTTGCTTTCCTGTTCAAAAAGAATAAGATCGCTCAGATCAAGGGATGGGGCTCGATCAAGACCAACACAACAGTCGAAGTAAAAGATGAGCAGGGGGCGGTGACAGATCTGATCACAGCCAAGACGATCATGATCGCCACGGGGGCACGCCCGCGCATGATCCCAGGTATCGAAGTCGATCGGGAGTTTGTGCTTACATCGACCGAGGCCATGCTGCAACAGAAGATGCCGAAGTCGCTGATCGTGATGGGCGCGGGAGCGATCGGTATAGAGTTTGCCTACTTCTACCAGTCCTTCGGGGCGGCGGTGACGGTGATCGAGATGCAGGATCGCATTCTGCCTGTGGAAGATGACGACGTGTGCAAGGAGCTTCGCAAGACATTTGAGCGAGACGGTATGAAGATCCTGACCGAGACTAAGGTCGTCTCGGCTAAGAAAAAGGGCAAAGGCGTAGAGGTGGTGGTCGAACGTAAGGACGGAAGCAAGGAAACGCTCACGGCCGACCTTGCACTGAATGCCATTGGTGTTCAGGGCAACATCGAGAATATCGGCCTCGAAAATGTCGGCATCAACGTCGAGCGCGGATGGATCAAGGTCGACAAGTTCCTGCGCACCAACGTGCCGAATATCTATGCTATCGGCGACGTCGCAGGAGCGCCGTGGCTGGCCCACAAGGCATCAGCCGAAGGTGTTGTCGCGGCGGAGCATATCGCCGGACACCATACAGACGGGGTCGATTACAACAACATTCCGGGCTGCACATACTGCCAACCGCAGGTTGCCAGCATCGGTCTAACGGAACGAAAAGCTAAAGAAGCCGGTCACGAGGTCAAGGTTGGCAAGTTCCCATTCACAGCCAACGGCAAGGCTCACGGCATTGGTAAGGCCCAGGGCTTCGTCAAGCTCGTGTTTGACGCCAAATACGGCGAGTTGCTCGGAGCGCATCTGATCGGGCCTGATGTAACGGAAATGATTGGAGAGCTCGGACTCGCGCGCACACTGGGCGCTACCGGACCTTCGATCTTCAAGACCATTCATGCTCACCCTACGCTGAGCGAAGCGATCATGGAGTCAGCTGCACTCGCCTATGACGAATGCGTGAACCTCTAAGGTATGCTTGTTGAGTCCTGGGGTACTATTGAATTTCGCGATGCATGGCGTCGGCAGCGAGAGCTTGTCGACGCCATTTTGCATGAGGATCATCCCGATACACTCGTCCTCTGTGAGCACCCGAGCGTTATCACACTAGGTCGTGCGACGCAGCAGGGGAGCGTTCTGGCGCAGCGGGATCTGCTGGCCATGCGTAACATCGACGTCATCGAGATCGATCGTGGCGGTGAAGCCACCGTGCACAATCCAGGGCAGCTCGTTGGCTATCCGATCTTCAACCTGCAGAGGACCAAGCCCGATCTCCATTGGTTCTTGCGGACCGTCGAACAGTCGATCATTGATGCGTTGGCAGGGCTTGGACTCGAATCCGGGCGCGTACAGGGTCTGACGGGTGTCTGGGTCGAACAGCAGCGCAAGATCTGCGCGATCGGTATCCACTGCAGTCGATGGATCACTTCGCATGGCTTCGCCCTGAATGTCCATAACGACCTTTCGCTGTTCTCAGATATCGTTCCCTGCGGAATCACAGACCGCGGTGTAACATCGCTCGAGCGAGAACGTGAGTATTGTCCAGATATGTCAACTGTCCGAGCCGCAGTAGTCGAATCTTTCAGAATCAACTTCCAGTGATTGCTCTAAGTTCCTAGAATTAGGTAAGTTATTGCGTTATCCACACTTACGCGCACAGTCGTGTTGCCGGTGTAAATGTGCGCAAACATAGATATGTAAAAATACGTATCTGTGGAATACCCTGTGGAAAAAACTAAGTCATTACCTGTAAAGGGGCTTGGCGCGACATGAAAAATTCGTTTTGACATAATATCTCTCTGACGTGTATGTTTGTATCGTTGACAATCGAAATGCGGGAATAGCTCAGTTGGTAGAGCACAACCTTGCCAAGGTTGGGGTCGCGAGTTCGAGTCTCGTTTCCCGCTCGACGACGCAAGTCGTCACTTCCTCTTTATGCTGCATGCCTTGCCATCTCATTCCCCCCTGATGGCGAGGCATT
>CANHFG010000005.1 GCA_947459875.1 Ignavibacteria bacterium | reverse complement strand
TGCGTCAACCGAAGAAGAAATTGATCTTGAAGCTACTCATCGCAAGCTCGTAGAGATCGACTCCGCCGTCAGCGAAGCCAAGGCCAAGCACAACGCCTACCTTCGCGAGCTCGGACTGCCGGAGTTGTTGTAGTTCTATCCGACGGAAACTGTCTACTGGCTTATTTGACGTCGGAACGGGGGGCAGTATGCTCCGGAACGGGGGGGGGCAGTATGCTCCGGAATCTCTACGGTTGTCGTTCATAGAGGTCCATGGCACAAATTTGCATGATGTTGCTCAGTTGGGAACATCAGTCGAGAGGCCTCATGCACAGCGACGTCAGGATTAACGTCGAGGAGAACTTGGGGCTTTTTCGGGATGCGCTTTCGGTCGGTTTGTGGAGCGTCCATCAGCAACAAGTCCGTTTGTGGAGCGTGAAACGGGAATTAGGCTCCACAAAACACGAGTTTGTGGAGCGTGAAACCGCATTTAGGCTCCGCAAAACGTTTTGTGGAGCATAGCCGCTCCAGAAGCGCACAACGAGAAGACCGATGAATCTCACGTTCGAGACTCAGATCTTCCGGACATATCAACCACTTTCACCCGCAGTTTCGCCCCTTACCATGCTTACCACACGCGACGTTGTCAAATTCTGGGTTCCATTGAGTCTCACATGGCTGATGATGGCCATCGAGGGGCCCATCCTGACGTCGGTGATCGCCCGCATGACGAATGCGGAGGTGAACCTTGCGGCGTATGGTGTGGCCCTTGCCCTGGCGATGCTCATAGAGTCGCCGGTGATCCAGCTGCTGAGCACGTCTGTGGCGCTGGCCCGCGACCGGCGCTCAATGCACACGCTGCGACGCTTTACGCGTCGCGTCAACATCGCCGTTACGATCGGCATGGTCGTTGTGACCCTTCCGTGGGTGTATGATGTTGTGGCCAACGGCATTCTTCAGCTACCGAAAGAGGTAAGCGCTCTGATGCGCGATGCCCTGGTCGTTCTCATCCCCTGGCCGGCGGCCATCGGCTACCGTCGGTTCTATCAGGGACTGATGATCCGCAATGGCAACACGCGCCTGGTAGCATACGGCACGGTGGTGCGCCTGCTGACGATGATGGGCGCGGCATGGATGCTCGTGGCGTACAGTGGTCTCAATGGTGTGGTGATCGGCGCAGCCGGCCTCACCGTTGGTGTGATCTGCGAGGCCATCGCAACACGCATAATGTGCCGTGACGTTCTAAAGACATACGAGGAGATGCCTGATAGCGATGTTGTGCTTACCAATGACGACATCCGACAGTTCTGGATGCCCCTTGCGCTGACGTCGCTTATTGGCTTTGTGGTAACGCCAATGCTGACGTTCTTCATGGGTCGGGCGCCGCTAACACTCACCTCTCTGGCAGTCCTGCCGGTGGTGGATTCGCTGGTCTTCATCTTCCGCAGCTTTGGCTTTTCCTATCAGGAAGTTGGCGTGGCCCTCATCGGCGACCGTTTCCAGAACTACGAAGTGGTGCGACGCGTCGGCGTGCGCATCGTGATCGTTACTACGGCGGTTCTTGCCTTGATCGCCACCACGCCCCTTCTGACGATGATCTACGTGCACATCTATGGCCTGCGTCCGGACCTGGCAGAGTTTGCCCGCGTGCCCACATACGTGCTGATGAGTCTTCCGTTTATTGCAGTGGCCTACTCGCTGTATCGATCGGCCCTTATCACGGCCCGTCAGAACGTTAAAGTGACCATCTCCACGATGATGGAGGTAGGGGGCATTGCCGGCACGATGATCATCCTGGTAGGTATGACCGAGCTGAACGGGGCTCTGGCTGCGGCGCTATCGATGGCTGCCGGACGGAGTTTTTCTACGCTCTACCTGCGCTGGAATGCCCGTCGGCTGGTGGTGAGCATGCGCTCATAAAGCTCATTTCGGCCTCGCCGGGATTCACTCTCAGAGCGCGGTTGAGGCCAGCCAGTTGGGTATCTTTGACGCCTATGCAACCGTTGCTTGAAGTCCGAAACCTCGTTACGGAGTTCAGGTCGGACGTCTACGACGTCAAGGCCGTGAACAATGTCTCTTTTACCGTGCACAAGGGTCGCACCCTGGGTATTGTGGGCGAGTCCGGCTCGGGGAAGTCCGTGACGAGTCTCAGCGCCATGCGGCTGATACCCTCGCCCCCTGGACGGATCACGGGCGGTGAGATCATCTTTCACGAAGCCGACGGAACCACGACGGATCTTCTGAAGATCTCCGAGGAGCAGATGCGCTCCTACCGCGGTAATCGCCTGGCGATGATCTTTCAGGAGCCGATGACCTCGCTCAATCCGGTCTTCACGTGTGGCGACCAGATCATTGAGGCCATCAAGCTGCATCAGAAGGTATCGGTCGAAGAGGCCCGCTCCCGAACTCTCCAGCTGCTCAACGAGGTCAAACTGCCACGTCCGGAGCAGATGATGACGTCCTACCCGCACCAGCTCTCGGGCGGACAAAAACAGCGCGTGATGATCGCCATGGCGATGTCGTGCAATCCGGATCTGCTGATCGCCGATGAGCCGACGACAGCGCTCGATGTAACGGTGCAGGCAACGATCCTCGATCTCATGCGACAGCTGCAGCGCGAGCATAACATGGCCATGATGTTCATCACGCACGATCTGGGCGTGATCGCCGAGATCGCCGATGATGTGATCGTGATGTACAAAGGCCGCATCGTGGAGCAGGGGCCGGTTCTGCAGATCTTTGAGAACCCTCAGCACCCATATACCAAGGGGCTCCTGGCGTGCCGCCCGCGATTGGACCGTAAGCTCAAGATCCTGCCCACGGTGCGGGATTTCATGGAAGAGTCTGAGAGTGGTGAGATCACTGCCCGCACACGCGAGTCTGTGGACGAGCGCATCGACGAAGTGTCGTTTTCTGCAACCGAGATAACTCAGCGCAATGCGCGGCTTGCCGCAGAAGCCCCCTTGCTTGATGTCAAGAATCTCGAAGTCCACTTTCCGATCAAGTCCGGTTTCTTTGGCCGCACCAGCGGCGTGGTCAAAGCCGTTGATGATATCACGTTTTCAGTGAAACCCGGCGAGACGCTGGGTCTTGTAGGCGAATCCGGTTGCGGTAAAACCACCACCGGGCGTGCGGTGCTGCGTCTGGTAGAGCCCACCGGCGGACAGGTGATGTTTGACGGGAAGGATGTGCGCGCGCTTGGCGCATCGGACCTCAAGAAGATGCGCCGCGATTTCCAGATCATCTTCCAGGATCCGTATTCATCGCTGAACCCGCGTCTGAGCGTGGGCAGTGCGATCATGGAAGTGCTCACGGTGCACGGGATCGGCGACAATGAGAAGGAGCGTAAAGAGCATGTGATGTACCTGCTCGACAAGGTAAACCTGCTGCCGCGGCACTTTTCGAACTATCCGCATGAGTTCTCCGGCGGACAGCGACAGCGGATCTGCATCGCCCGTGCGCTGGCACTCAAACCAAAGCTTCTGATCTGCGACGAAAGCGTCAGTGCGCTTGATGTGTCAGTGCAGGCACAGGTGCTGAATCTGCTCGTTTCGCTCCGCGATGAGTTCAAGCTCACCTACATCTTCATCTCGCACGATCTGAGCGTCGTAAAGTTTATCAGCGATCGCATCGCCGTGATGAATGCCGGCAAGATTGTCGAGATGAATACGTCCAACGAGCTTTATGAAGCGCCTCACGATCCCTACACGAGAAAGCTCATTGATGCCATCCCGACCGGGACGCTCGAGGTCATTCGCTCACGGATGTCTCTACCGGCCGGTGCATGATTGAGCTTAGTAACATCAAGAAGACATTCGGGAACAAGGTTGTTCTCAATGGCGTGAGCTGCACTGTTCCGGCGGGCAAGACGACGTGCATCATCGGCCGGTCAGGGTGCGGAAAGAGCGTTCTGCTGAAGCACATCGTGGGAATGCTCAAGGCTGATTCCGGCTCAGTGCTCATTGACGGACGTGACGTCAATACGCTCTCCAAGCAGGAGCTTTTTGACATGCGCCGTAGCATCGGTTACGTCTTTCAGGGGGCTGCCCTTTTCGACTCGCTGAACGTCTTTGAGAACGTCATCATCAGTCTGGTTGAGCACGGTGTGACCGACCAGAAGCTGATCGATGCCGAGGCACGTCGCGTGCTGAGCGCCGTTGGGCTTCTTCCACCGGTCAATGGCAATGGCAGTGCCGAGTATGAGCGGGAGTACACCATCCTTGCCGGAAAAAAGCCAAGTGACCTCTCGGGAGGCATGCGCAAGCGTGTCGGTGTGGCGCGTGCTCTTGTGGGCAAGCCGAACTACATTTTTTATGACGAGCCCACAACCGGTCTCGACCCGGTCACGTCCCAGCAGATCGACGATCTGCTGCATGAACTGGCCGGCAAATACCGAGCCACCTCCGTGGTGATCACGCATGATATGTTCAGCGTGTACAACATTGCCGATCACGTGATCATGCTTCATGACGGCGTGGTGCGCTTTACCGGCTCGGTCGACGAACTCCAGGCATCTTCAGATCCCGTAGTTGTCGAGTTTCTTGCACGTTTTGTCCCCCCAGCACCTGCGGTGTAACTATCTCGCCTGCTTCGGCGTTTACCACACATGTCATCACTACACCACAGGAAAAGCCCCCTGCTACCGCGTCTCTCCATCAGGTTCTCTCTGGCGCTGCTTCTTTGTATCGTATGGCCGACATGCCTCAGCGCTCAGGTTACGATCACAGGTGTGGCCATTCCTGGTGTCGGGTCTTTTATCGATGCTTCGACGTTTCCGCAGGTGACCGTGCGCTTTCGCGCAACCCGCGCAGGACAGCCGGCTGCGCTCACGGCGCAGGATGTGTACGTGCAGGAGAGCAACCGCTTCATGCGGATCACATCGCTTTCTCCCGATGGTGCTGGCATATGGCGCGCGGTGTTTACGGCATCGACATTCGCCCCCAAGATCAATGTGTTTCCGACGCTGAACGAGGGCGGTGCCACGCTCTTTGCCGTCTCGAACGGCGAAGTCGGAATTCTCCCCCTGACGTGGTCGGTCAACCCGAATCGTGGCGGATCGGTGTTCATCTGCGACAGTTCGTTTCGGCGACTGCCGCTGTTTCTCGATCTCGGAGATGTTGCCGTGGGGAGCGAATCGCTGACGAAGCTCAACCTGCGCACGTTCGCCGCAACGCGTGACGCCAACGGTAACGAACGTCGCCTGTTCATCGATTCACTGATCACCACCTCCGGCGACATCTCGATCGTCTGGAAGCGCACGTATGGCTCGAAGCCTCCGCCGGTAGAGGTCGACGTCGGCACGGACTACCGCTTTGACCTTGTCTTCCGACCCACCAAGCCGGGCCCCGTAAGCGATGTTCTGACCGTGGTGTTTGAGGGCGGTCAGCGCTTTACGGTCATGCTGTTCGCCAATACGCCAACCTATAATCCATCGACATTGCTGCAGGTCATAAGTCCGAATGGCGGTGAGCGACTCGCCCCCTGCCAGCGGATACCGATCCGATGGAAAGGGGCTATCCAGGGCTTTTCCTCGTTCGTGGAGTTTTCGACCAATAATGGTCGCACGTGGAATTTCATCGACTCGACGGCCGATTCGTCGATCGTGTGGGATGTGCCGCAGACATACTCCGACAGCGTTCGCATCAGGGTGTATCAGAAACAGGGGGCGTCGGATGCCCGCTGGCTTCTTGGTGAAGCATCAAAGGCAACGAATCTGGCGTTCTCGGCCGACGGACGCTACATCAGCGCCGTGTATCAGAACGGAACTGTTATCGAATGGGACGTTGTATCGTCCGTCGAGCAGCAGCGGTATGTGATCGATGGCACTACCCTTCCCGGAGTGAAGGTCTCGGCGCTGAGCTATGCCGGTTCGACGCGTGACCTTCTGGCTGTTGTCAATCGGCCGTCACCGGCACGCGACCAGATCGTGCGCCTTGATTCGGGCAGCGTCACAGCCCGGGCAGTTGTCGAGGCAGACATCCCCGAGGTCACCGAGGTGTGTGCCAACGCTGCAGGAACGACGGTCTATGTTGCCGGACCGCTTACGGCCAGCATTCGCGTGCTCGACGGCGCGACGCTGGCGTCACGGTCGACCATTACGCTCGATGCGCCCATCTCGGCTGTGCGGTTTGTCGATAGTCTCATCAACGTCGCCCTCATCAGTGGCGACGTCGTGAGGGTCTCACCGGAGACCGGCGCAGAGGTCATTCGCTACCGGACGGACCTGCTGCGCATGGGTGCTCCGCTGATGCAGACGCTTTCCGTATCGCGCTCCAACGGCCTGATCGCCCTTGCTGGTGTTGCCGATGCCGGACGCAGCAATACACCGCAGGAGCAGCGGACGTTTCTCTACGATACGCGCACATCGGCGCTGATCCGGGTGATCTACCGCGAGGGCTCGAACATCGTCGGTGTGACCATCAATCCAAGCGAGACATTCGTGACGCTTGGTGCGCTCGGACAGCCTCAGATCCAGCAATACGATGTGCAACGACGTCGGATTCTCGGCGGCATACCAGGTATGCCGGGGCATAGTCTGCTCATGAATGACATCGAATACGGTCCTGATGGCTCCACGCTTGCCTCATGTTCCGATGACCTGCGTGAGAATCTTCTTGTGCGGCGCATCATCAATCCCGAAACTGATCTCAGCGACGGAGCATTCGCGATCATGCCTCCGGATATGTCGACTCCGACGATCTCGTTCGGCGATCAGCTGATCGGATCGCGAATCGATACGGTGATCTCCGGCGAAGTATGCAATCGTGGCTCGGTAGCAGCGATCTTCAACTCCGGTGGACTCAAGGACTCACTATGGGTCACGATGCCCGAGGCATTCCGCGCCGATACGATCGCACCCGGCGATTGTCTGCCGATCAGGTTCAGGGCGGTACCACGCGATACCGGACTGCTGACAGATACGTTTGAACTTCGTGCATGTGACCGCACGATCAAGGTTCCTCTCAGGATTAGGTCGGTCGACAGAAATCTCACCACGTTCGGGGATCTGACGAACTTCGGTGATGTCTGCGTTGGTGACACGACGCGCCGAACATTCATTGTTCTCCGCAACAATGATCCCGTGCCGGTGGTGATCGACGGATTGTTCATGCGCGGCGGAACGAACTCTCAATTCAGAGTCCGTGGTTTCACCCCGGGCCAGCAGCTGGCATCAGGCGCAAGCCTGGAGATCGAAGTTCTCTTCGTTCCCCGCCGACGCGGTAGCGACACCGACGAAGTTGTCATTGCCTACGCCGGACAGAACATTCTTTACCGGTCTATCCGTGTTTCAGGTCGTGGCGCGGGTGACGAGATCTCGGTGTCTCATCCGGCACTGGCATTCATCCCCGAGCGGCCCCAGCGCACGGTCACCCTGTGGAACCGTTCGGCAACGCCTGCTTCGCTTGCAGAGCTGACGCTCACTTCTGGAGCTCCGTTTACCACCGATCTGACGGTGCCGACGGTGATCGCTCCGGGCGATTCGGTTGTCTTTACGGTCACGCATACCGGGGCTCCGATCAGTGGCAACGATGTGCTGTCGTTCCGCTTTACCCCGTGTGCTGCCATCACGCAGGTGCGGCTCCTTGCCTACACCGGCACGGCTGTGGTGAGGCCGCAGAGTGTAACGGTCGACCCGAGAAGCATCGTCCGCATACCCATCATCACGACTATCACCGAGAACGTGCGTTACGATGGCATCCGCCCCTTCGAAGCGATCATTGAGATGGATGAACATCATTTCCTTGCGCAGAGTGTCGATGTGAGAGGGGGCTCGGGCGAGATCATCTCGCAGGAGTTCTCCGCTGGCAGGCGTCGTATACGGTTCCGAGTGGAGCGTTCCTTCAGTAGGCAGGATACGGCCATCTGGCTTGTTGGGCCTGCCGGTATCGGTCGGCAGGACTCCTCGGTGATGATCATGGACACGTCGGCAACTGCCTTCGGGAAGGCCGTCTCCACAACGTATGCTGCAGCACTGCTGAGGATCGCAAACCCCGACCCAACCCGACACTTCAGATTCCGTACCGGCCCAAGCATCGGTGGGGTGTTCCCGAATCCGACTTCTGATGATGTCACGGTCGGAATCAGGTCTGATCGCAACACTCCTGCACGACTTCGAATCGTGGATCCACAGGGCATGGTCATCGTGGACGAATCGTTTGAGCTGGTCGATGGCGCGAACAACCGTAACGTTGACGTTCGTTCTCTCCAAGTAGGCGCTTACAGGGTCCTGCTCGATGCACAGGGGTATGTTTCATCGTCGTCATTACTGATCGTGCGATGATACTACGACTTGCCTGTCTGATTGCTCTGGTTGGAATGCACGCTGCAGTGGCGCAGCGAGACACGTCGCTGACGCGCCTCGGCTTGCAGGCCGATGTTGCAGCGGGCTATAACGTTCACTCGGCCGGTTTTCGCCTTCTGGATCCTCGGTTCCCGTCGTGCTGTGCAACCTTCACGAGCGGCAATGGTATTGGACCGGCAATCGGCGCTGCTGTGACATACGATCTGGGCACGTTCATCGGAGGCGAGCCGGTGCGCATAGGAGCTCGTCTTTCCTGGACTGATCTGTCTGCTTCACTTGTCGAAGATGAGTTCACTTCCTTCGTCATTCAGGGCAACACGGTCTCGGATGGCGTATCCCGCCACACGGTTGATGCATCCTACGCTGTGTTTGGCATAGAGCCATTCGTCAGTGCCCGGCCATTGTCGTCTCTTCCGCTTCGTGTTCGAATCGGCGGAATGATAGGACTGCCGATGAGCGCAACCTTCTCGCAGCAGGAGGAACTGATCGAGCCTACCGATGCGGGTGTGACGTTCGTTGATGGCGCACGGACCAGGAATATCTACAGCGGTGATCTTCCCAACACATCCGTGCAGATGCTCGCAACGCTTGCGGTATCGTGGCCGATGGCCACCACGGGTGGACTAGAAGTATCGCCACAGTTGAGTGTGCTGTACGGACTGACGGACCTGACTTCGAGTTTGAGCTGGTCTGCTGCTTCCATCCAGTTCGGTGCATCGGTGCGCTATGGTATTCGGAAGCAAAACCCTACTCCACCGCCACCACCGCCACCGCCGCCACCGCCACCGGCTGTTGTTCGTGTGCCAACGGTGATCTCGCGTCTTGAGCTGCCGAATACATCCGACACGATCGTGCTGCCGATGCTCAAGCGCAAGGAAATTCGGCGTCTCTTTTCGGTACCGTCAGTGATGTTTTTCGAGCGAAACTCTACCTCGCCTCTTGCCGGCGAGTCAGAGCGCGAGCAGATTCAACAGCGGGTGATTGACGCCGTGCGGACGGCGATGAATGATGATCCGTCGGCGCGACTGACGATCATCGGCTCGGCCGCAGCCGATGAGCCGGCGGTTCTTGCACGTGAGCGCTATGCGTGGGCAATACGCAAGCTCGGGATCGATAACTCACGCATCTCGGTCAAGACTGAAAATCCTCCGCAACCGGAGGAGACTGAACGATTAGATGAGCAGCGGAACGTTAGCTTTCTGATCAACGATCAACCCGCCCTGCTAACAGCGGGAGACGCCACGGTACAGGTGTCGCGCGTTGCCGGTACGGTGAGCTTTGCCCACGTTCTTACGTGTGACACGACCTGCACTGAGTCGGTCACGGCATCGCTCAATGGCAAGCCCCTTCCCATCGTTGGAACGGGGCCGGCCTATAGTGTTATCATCGATACGACGATGCTCTCGACAGCAGCGGCAACACTTGAGTTGCGTTCGTCTGCCGCCGTCGGTGATGTGCGCTCGAGTGATGCGACCCTTCGCGCAATTGTTGAGGGCATTGCCGACGAATCAATTGACGTACGTCGACTGGACGGACGTCAGGGTGAGGAGCTTGTCACCTTGAGCTATTTCGACTTTAACAGTTCAACGCCCAGGATGGTCAGCCAGTCGCAACTGGATGTTGTCCGCAATGCTCTGCGAAGCGGAGCGAGTGTGACCCTTGTGGCCTCGACCGATAATATCGGCACCATAGAGTCAAACAGACAGTTGGCACAGAAACGTGCGCAGGCAATAGTGGCTCTGATAGGGGTCCGGTCTGAGCGCTTGAACGTTCGCATCGACGTGACGGAAGACGATGCGAATCGAACCCCGATGGGCCGAGTTTCCAACCGCAGCGTACGCGCATCGATAGCACGATAGTGAACATGCCCGACCGAAGTGATTTTCTTCTTGACGAGAATGTGACCTTTCTCAATCACGGCTCTTTCGGGGCTTGCCCGCGAGTGATTCTTGAGGAGCAACGTCGCTGGATAGAGCGGCTTGAACGTCAGCCGGTGCTGTACTTCCGTGAGCTCATGTTTCACATGCGCACTGCACGTGAGGCCCTTGCCGGTTACCTGGGGGCTGATGCCAGCAACCTCGTGTACGTCACAAACTCGACCTATGGCGTAAACATCGCCGCTCATGCCTTCGGGGCAATGCTTAAGCCCGGCGACGAGATCCTTACGACCGATCATGAGTATGGGGCCTGCGACCGCGCATGGAAGCAGTACGCCATCAGCAAGGGGGCTGTGTGGAACCGCGTGAGCATACCCATGCCAGCCCCTTCACAGGCAGACCTGTTGGAGCTTATCTGGTCGGGCGTGAACGAGCGAACACGACTGCTGTTTATCAGTCACATCACCAGTCCCACGGCACTACGCATGCCCGTCGAAGAGCTCTGCAAGCGTGCAAGGCAGGCCGGCATCATTACCGTTATTGATGGGTCGCACATACCGGGTCACATCCCGTTGGACCTATCAACACTTCAAGCAGACTTCTATACCGGCAATTGTCACAAGTGGATGTGCACGCCGAAGGGCTCGGCGTTCATGTGGGCATCTGAGCAATACCGGCACGTTCTCCCTCCACTGGTGGTAAGCTGGGGAGCCGATATTCCGACGGTTGGGGATGGGGCGTTTGTTGACGAGAATGAGTTTCTCGGCACGCGCGATCACAGCCCCTTTCTCACGCTTCCGTTTGCGCTGGAATGGATGCACCGATCTGACTGGCATGCTGTGCAGCGTCGATGCCGAGAACTAACGAGCCACACCGAACAGCAGCTGGTGAACCTCGCTGGGGTGCGCTCAATACTAGCGGAAGGAGCAGACCCTTTGCTTCAGCTCGGGACCGTGCTCCTTCCGGATGATGTCGATGTTGCCGCAATGAAAGACTGGCTCTACGACCAGCGCGGTATTGAGGTGGTTGTTCACCGGTGGAATAATGCGCCGATCCTGAGATTCAGCGTCCATCTCCACACGTCGGAGAACGACCTTCAGAGGCTCGTCGCATCGGTGCGCGAGTACCTGGCAGCCATCACTTCGTAATGTTCTTCTCGCTGCGGATGTGGTCGATGAACGCATCCATAAAGCTCAGTGAATCAGGCAGATTGAGGCTCATGACGCCCCCTCCCTGCACTTCAATGTCGACGTAGATTTCTGCCGTATTAAAGCTGCAGTTGACGCGGGCGTTGAGGATATCGGCATAGGGGATGCTGTGATCGCCGAAGTGAAGAATGGTCATGCTGGGTTCCTTTCAGGGTGAATGATTATAGCGTTCCGAACAGACGATCACCGGCATCGCCAAGACCTGGAACAATGTAGCCAAGTGAATTGAGTTCGCGATCCTGCGCAGCGCAGAAGAGGGCCACATCCGGGTGCTCCCGCTCGATGATCTCGATACCTTCGGGAGCAGCGATCAGGCAGGCCGCCATCAGGCGCTGGTGTGGTAGGGGGCGAAGCATTGAAAGAGTTGCGCTCATGCTTCCGCCGGTTGCAAGCATAGGGTCGAGCACGATAAACGTCGTTGCCGGATCCGATGGAGGCAGGTTACGATAGTATTCGTGCGGCTCGAGGGTCTCTTCGTTGCGCTTCAGCCCGATGAATCCTACCGATGCCTGCGGACACAGGGCGATGAACGGATCGAGGATGCCCATGCCGGCCCGAAGGATAGGCACAAGTACGACATGTCCATCGATGACCGAGCAGGTCGTGGTCTCGAGAGGTGTGGCAACATTTACCGAGCGAGATGGCAAAGCATTCAGTGTTGCCGAGGCCAGATGCAGACCAATGCGGTGCACAGCTGTGCGGAACACGTCGATCGGAGCATCCTTTGCGCGAATGGTCGCCAGATCCGTCGACAGTGCAGTGCCGGTAAGGATGTAGGCCATGGTCAGAAGTTAGGATAGAACAGGATCGTCAGCCGTGGGATCGAGTAGATCGTCGTGATGTCAGCCAGATCCTGCGAATACCTGTTCGTTGCCTGATCGTAATACACCTGCGTTCCGGAGTTCGGAGCAAGCGGGTCGGGCCGCGTCATGGAAGGGTCAAACCACGACTTCGACTTATCCTCTTCATCAACAAACTCGGTGCGCACGACCTGCCTCAGGTCCTGTCCAAGCATGAAGTTGAACCGCACATTGAACATCGGGTAGAACGTACCGAACGAGGTCGGAATGGCCACACCGGCGCCTATCCCGCCAACGATTCCCAGCTTGGAGATGGTCTGCACGCCGTCGTCCGTGTAGGCGTATGCCATGCCGATCTGTGGAATGAAGTTCACCTTGTTGTAGGGATTGAGCGCATAGAGCATCGTAGCCTCTGCGATATGCGTCGTGATGACCGGCAGATTGTAGAGGCGCTGCTTGCTATCGTTTCGGGTGTTCACGTAGGTGGCTTCCAGCATCAGCCGGTCACTGGCCTGAAATGCAAAGGTGCCACCGAAGCTGAGGATCGATGGATACGAGAACGACGTGACAGAGTCACCGAAGTCAGAGGAGTCTCTCCAAAAAGGACCTTTTGCCAGGTCACGCTGGTAAATCTGCTGGTACACCCGGCGCTCGGTGATGGTGTTCGATCCGACGCTGATGCCAAAACCGAACGACCGCGGGGCGACAAGACGTGCCCAGGTCAATGAGTCAACTTGGTAGTTCTCATAGGCAACATCATAGTCGGAGTCGACGTCGTAATTATCCGGATCTGGGGCCACCGGCTGGGCCACGGCAGATATCGTAACAACGATGAGGGCCATCGCCAGACCAAAAAGGCGCTTGGCAGTGGCGGTAGTCGTATCAAGGACATCCGATAATGTCATTCCTGTGATCTCCGAGAATTTTTCCGCTACCAGTCTCACGTAGGCAGGCTCGTTACGCTTGCCTCGGTGTGGTACGGGGGTCATGTATGGTGAGTCTGTTTCGAACATGAATCGGTCGCGGGGAACACGATGCAGAACATCGTGTAGTGTGAAGCGCGCAAAAGTGATGTTGCCCGTGAACGACACATGAAAACCGAGGTCGATAGCCCGTTCAAGAACGTCCACGCCGCTGGAAAAGCAGTGCAGCACGCCACGCAGGCTGCCGTCCTGCTCCTCTTCGATGATCTGCAGAACGTCCTCGTCGGCTTCCCGGTTGTGGACGATCACCGGCAGCGATCGCGACTTTGCGATCTTCAATTGCTCACGAAAGTACGACTTCTGCGTCTCAGGAGGGCAGAAGTCATAGTAGTAATCCAGCCCGATCTCGCCGATGGCTACGACCTTTTCCTCAAAGCTCTGCTCCAATACGTCGTCAAGATCGCCGGGGCCGACCTCGCCGGCATGATGCGGATGAATACCAACTCCGCGAAACAGCCGCGGGTCGGCATCAACAACACTCTTCAAATGTGGGCGGGCAGGGGGCTTGATATCAGGAACGATGATGTATTCGATTCCTGAATCGAAGGCACGCTCCAAGACTGACGGACGATCTTCATCGAACGCTTTCGTGTCAATGTGCGCATGCGTGTCGATCATCGATCACGCACCCAGCTCAGCAAGAGTCGCGCGGACCTGATCGACGTGTCCGTTGACCTTTACCTTTTCGAAGGTCGCTGCGATCTTCCCGGCCGGATCGATAACGTAGGTCGTTCGTTCTACCCCCATGTACGTGCGACCGTACATGGACTTCTGCTTCCAGGTGTCGTAGGACTCACAGACCTTATGATCTTCGTCGGAAACGAGTGTGAAGTTCAGGTCGTATTTGGCTTTGAACTTGTCGTGCGAAGCTGGACTGTCGGGACTGACACCAACGACCGAAACGCCGCGCTTTGTCAGGTCTGCCATCGAGTCGCGGAAATCACAGGCCTCAGCCGTGCAGCCGGACGTGTCGTCTTTTGGATAGAAGTACAGCACCACCCACGATCCTTTCAGCGAAGACAGAGCAAACTTGCCCCCTCCGTCGGTGAGTGCCTTTACTGCCGGAGCCTTGGTGCCGGGTTGTAATGCCATGTTCGTTATCTCCTCGGCGCGGTTGAGCGGCGCGCGCCAAACAGTTCAACAAGTTTTTCTTCGATCGGAAGCAGCTGTTCACCGCCCTGCACCGACACTGTGACGGCCTCAACGCCTGTAGGGTCCTCGGAGTTCGCCCGAGCTGCCGTGGCAGGGGTAGCACTCGTCTGTGCCTGCTGAGCTCCCTGCTGGCGGTTATTGAGAACGACACTCACTCCGATAGCTACGCCGTAGGTGCCGGCGAGGTGCTCCTTGAGTGCCGGGAGCGAGTCGCTCAGACGCTGCTGCAACACCGTGGAGGTGGTGTGAAGGACTATGCCCACATCGGTAACGTCGGCCCGCACAAGGCTCTTTTGGACCGATTGCTGAACGAAGACCAGACTCTCGGGGAGCGTGTCGACCCATTGTGACCAGCGTCGGGCGATGTTCGATTGCGAAAGTGAACTCACAGGCGTTGGCGACGCACGCATAACAACGGGATTGCCCAGACGCACCGGCATGTGTTGGGCCGAGGCCACACCGCCCACCACTGACTGATTGGCCGAGGAAGGGATTGATGCCGGAAGGGTCGGTGCACTTCGTTGCGCGGTGGCTGGATTGGCCAGCGCCGCCAGCACCGTTCCGAGGTCGACGGTCGAGTCCATGCCGGCTAGCTGGACAAGAGTGAATTCGAAGCGCACACGAGGCTGCGGGGGATGCTGACGAAGGGCCGCTTCTCCCTGGGAGATCAGCGTCATGATCCTCAGAACGTCGGCTTTGGTGAACCGCGACGCGGCATCGTTGTAGCGCTCCAGATCGGCCTTTGAGGCCTCGATAAGCCCCGTACCGCCTGTGGTGATCACCGAGAGAATGTTGCGGAAGTGCTCAAGCAGTCCGATGAGACATTCCTGAAGATCGTAACCGCGCTGAACCACCACGCGCGCCTGCTCGAACATCGTCGGAATGTCGTGCTTCAAGATCGCATCACTGAGTGTGAAGTAGAAGTCGGCATCAATGAACTGCAGTGCCCGGCCCAGGTCGGCAATTGTGATCGACGTGCCGCAGAACGACACGACCATGTCAAAGATCGACTGTGAGTCGCGCATGGACCCGTCAGCCTTTTTGGCAACGGCGATGAGGGACTCTTCGTCGATGCTGATCTTCTCAGCCGCAGCGATGTGGGCCAGATGCTGAGCAATGGTGTCGATCTCCATGCGACGGAAGTCGAAACGCTGACAGCGGCTCAGGATCGTAGCCGGAACCTTGTTGATCTCGGTGGTCGCAAAAACGAATATCAGATGGGCAGGGGGCTCTTCCAGCGTCTTGAGCAGCGCATTGAAAGCCGCCGTTGAAAGCATGTGCACTTCATCGATGATGTACATCTTGTAAGCGCCCGATACTGGAGCGTACTTGACGTTGTCGCGGAGCTTGCGAATGTCATCGATACTGTTGTTGGACGCTCCGTCGATCTCGACGATGTCCATGTTGCGACCCTCGAGCATGTTCGTGCAGTTCTCGCACGCGTTACATGGCTCCTGATCGGTCGGATTCGTGCAGTTCAAAGCCCTTGCGAGGATTCGTGCGCACGTGGTCTTTCCAACGCCGCGCGGGCCGGTGAAGAGGTAGGCATGGTGCACCCTCTTCATGGCAATGGCGTTTTTCAGGGTTGTTGTAATATGCTCCTGCCCCACAACGTCATGAAAGCGGAGGGGACGCCATTTTCGGGCCGTGACGATGTACTGTTGCTGGTCTGACATGTTGGAGTGCACAAAAACTCAATCTGCTAAAACCACCGGCCATGCCCAAACTTCTCGCTCTAAACGTTGTCCACGTTCTGCCGATCGTACTGCTTTGTTTGTTGTCGCACACCGCTCACGCGCAGCAGGAAGCGAGCGAAACGATTTCATTTGGTGGTCGCCCGCTTCAGATCGTTGCCGGAAGACTTCATGTCCGCATGGTCTCAAAACGCACGGCCGACGAGGTTAACCGCGTTCTTCCTGATGGATTTACGGTGGCACAGCAGTTTCTGCCCCCGGAGCGCACGGAATTCTTCTCCTCAAGGGCGATCATCGCGCCGGAGCCCGGCATGACGATGAATGCAGCCCGGGTGGCTCAGCGAAACGAACTGCGTGATGCCGAAGACCGGCTGACACGGACATTTACGATCGCGTTTACGGGTCCGCGCAACGTGCCCTCGGCGATCGCCTATCTGCGCAAGGTGATCCCGGAGGAGATCGAGATCGTCGAACCCTGGACGATCGATCAGCTGCATGCCAGAGCGAACGACCCGGCCCTTTCACAGCAGGACTATCTGCAGACCATAGGTTTCAATGCGACGTGGGAGATCTTCAAGGGTTCGGACTCGGTTGTCATCGGCATTAGCGATGACGGCTGCTATCAGGACCATGAGGACCTGAAGGACAACATTGCTGCCAACAGGGCAGAAGTACCCGATAACAAGATCGATGACGACGCAAACGGCTACGTTGATGATTTCCGTGGGTACGACTTTGCTTTTTCAGGGGGCTCAACACCGCCGAGAACGGCATTCGATCACGGTACTCGGGTTGCTGGACTCGCGGCGGCTTCCACGGACAATGGCAAGGGTATCGCTTCGGCGGGCATGAAATCCCGTTTCTTCCCGATTGGTGCTGCCGGCGCAACCGGAGGCATCCAGTTCGGATATCTGTCTCTCATATATGCGGCCGAACGAGGTTTTCCCGTTGTGAATGCATCGTGGGGTGTGGTCAAGCCAGCGTCGGCTATTGATCAGTCCGTCATCGACTTCTGTCTAGCAAAAAATGTTCTTGTTGTCGCCTCGGCCGGGAATCATGGAAGCGATGTACCCGGCGCGGCCTATAACCGGCGCAATTATCCGTCGTCCTATGAAGGTGTGCTTGGTGTAGGCGAGACTACGCCGGATGACTTTGTGATCGGTAGCAGCGGACTGGCCGGGAATTCCTATGTGATGGCGCCCGGAAATCTTGCGATCTCCACCTACAGTGGGGACCGACCCGAAGGCGACTACACATCAACAGGCACAGCCGGCACGTCGTTTGCCGCGCCCATCGTAGCGGGTGCTGCGGGGGTTGTTCGTGCGCGATGGCCGCAGTTGACGGCACGTCAGGTGGCAGCCCATCTGCGACGCACGGCCATTGACATCACATCGGTGAATCCGGGCGTTTCGCAGTACGTTGCTCCGCGCCTGAGCATGTTCCGCGCGGTCACCATTGAGCCCCTTTCCCAGCCCTCGATGCGCATTGCATCGGTTCGTCAGACCGTTTCATCCGGACCGCTGCCAACGCGCTTCCGGGTTGGAGACACACTTTATTTGGAGTTTGAGATCGCCAACGACCTTGGTCCGGCATGGGTGGAGATCGAGCCCCGTATCCTGACCGCGAACGGATGGGACCTGCAGGCCCTGCGTGAGAGGGACAACCTCGGAACGATCGCAACGGCCGGTACTGCCCGCTCGAAGCAATTCCCCTTCGTGGTGAAGGCGATCGGCTCAGAGGCATGCCTGATGCGTGTGGAGTTCCTAGGAGAAACGTATCAAGACTACGCCTTTCATTACCTCAACCTGCCGGCGCCGATCTCGCGGTTCGAGAATGACTCGTTGCTCTATTCGATGTCTGATGACGGCATGGTCGGATACAATTCGGTGGCAAGTACGCGGCAGGGAAGTGGTTTTGTAAACAAGCCGGTCTACCAATTGATGTCGCCCGGCGGGTTCTTCCTCGTTGACGGTGGCGACCGCTCCGTGACCGGGTTCAGGAATGATCCACCGTATACGTCGGACTTTATCGCGTCAAAGCCGTTCGAGGTTGAGCCGCAGCCGGCTTCGTGCCGGATGGTCGACGCTGCAGCTGCTGCCCAGATCGGGGTTGAAGTGGTGCAGACGTGCAGCTTTCCCTTCAAAGACAAGTCGATCACGGTTTGGAACGTGAGCATCACGCCCCGATCAGCCCCGTTGCCGTCGGTCGCTGCCGGATATCTGCTGGACTGGGATATCACCACGGGCGGCAGGGACAACACGATCAAGCCCCTGGCAGAGGCTCTGCCTGCCACGATGCGGACACCGAATGCAGCGGCACAGGTGATCTACAAGGAGAGCACAAGAGGTGGGATCTGCGTCGCAGTTCTCAGCGATGACGCCGAGGATCGTGCACAGTCGGTTGGAGTCCTCCTGAATACGATCATCGATGACAGCGACGGCTTCACACACCGTGATCGCGTTCAATTGCTCTCCGGCGGAGCATCCTTCAATGAGGCCGTTGGTGATATCTGCGGAGTTGTTGGCATGCGCCGCACGAAGCCCCTTGAGGTCGGGCAGACATGGTCATTCAAGGTTGTGATCGCCTCGGCATCGAATTGGGGGCCCGCGTCCGATCTTCTGCGTGAGTTTCTCTCGCCCGTATCGGTGAGCCAGGAGAATGTGGTACAGATCGAAGCACTTGTGATTCCCAACCCCGTCACGGACATCGCCACGGTTCGTGCCTCGGGCACGGAGGGACGATGCACGGTGTTCGACGTCTTTGGCCGTGAGCGAATCTCGTGGTTTCATTCCGGTGAAGGCCAGGTGACCTTTGATGCGTCAACACTCGAGAAGGGGGCCTACACGCTCCGTATCGAGGACGCACGATCCCGTCAATTCCGACATCTACGGTTTGTTCGATGAACAGTTTCGTCTTGCTGCCAGTGCTGCTTGCGCTGGTCGTCACCACCTCTTCGGCACAGTATGATGTCTGGCCTGCCGAATTGCCGCATCGGCCTGATCCGGTGTTGAAGGGAATGCTCAAGATCAGGGTCGCGCCCGAGTATGCATCACGCGCCGAAGCCGTTCTGGCCGAGCTGGGTCTTACTGTCGAACGTCCAGTACTGCCGTTCGAGCAGTCGCTGGCGTTTCAGCAGCGAAGTGGAACTGGGCCGAACAGAGATCGACCCATGACGTTGAATGATGCTCTTGTCATAGAGGAACGTCTGCTGCGTTCGTACGTAGTTCGCTATGATCGCCCGGAGCTTCCACCGGAGCAGATCATTGCGCGACTGCTGATGGGTTGCGGACCCATTGAATGCGCCGCCCCGTGGTGCGTGATGGAGCTGTGTGGAGAACCCAACGACCCTGAACGACTGCGTCAGGACCTTCTGCGAACTATTGAGGTCTACGCAGCGTGGGATATCGAGCCGGGAAGTGACACGGTGATCATCGGTATCAGTGACAGCGGCGTTCGCACCGAGCATGAGGATCTCGTCGAGTCGATCTTCACGCGCACAGCAGAGATCCCCGGCAATTCCATCGATGATGACGGCAACGGATTCATCGATGACCATCGTGGATATAATTTCTCGTGGAAGGAAGATGCCTCATCGCCGGGAGATGCCTTCAACCCGAATAATGGTCACGGAACCAGCGTAGCTGGTACATGTGGGGCTACGGCCAATAACGCCAAGGGCATTGCCGGGGTAGGCGGCAGGTGCAAGTTGTTTCCCCTACGCACGATGCCCAACGGAACAACCGGCATCGTCTTTGGATACGAGTCCATCATGTACTGTGCGGTCAATGGCTTCGACGTTGTCAATTGTTCCTGGGGTAGCCAGTCTCCGTCATGCATCGACCAGGATGTTGTCTCATATGCCATTGCGCGGGGCACGGCCGTTGTGGCCGCTGCCGGGAACCACTACTCGGCATCGCCCTTCTACCCGGCCAGCTACAAAGGCGTTCTCGGAGTTGGCGTGGTCGATGCCTCCGATAATGTCATAGCCATGACCGGTCGCGGACCGACTGTTGACGTCATGGCACCCGGACATTCCAGCTGGAGCACGTCCAACGATGGCGCGTATGCAAGTTTCTGCTGTACGTCGGGATCGGCGCCGATCGCATCTGCTCTGGTGGGACTTGTCCGCTCGCGATACCCGCGTATCGGGCCGCTTGAGGCCTGCGCGATGGTTAGGGATGCGGTGGACGAAGAACCCTGGAAGGACATTCCGGCAGGGATCAGCCCCCTTCAGCTTCCGCGTGGTCGAGTGAACGCCCTCAAGGCTGTCACTGCACATCCGGATACGCTGGTGTCGATCGAGGTCGACACGGTCGAGCTCGTTGCCAAGAGTGGAGCGCAACGCTGGACGGTGGGCGATACGCTCTCGGCGCGCATCGGTCTGATAAACCGATTGGCTCCGTGGACGATGAAGCTCATCGGCGTGGAGGGCATCAGTGGAGCGGGCAGTGACGCGCTTCGTGCGCAGTCCATGGCAGGCACGATCGTCCAGCGTGAGATCGGCATCGGGGAGAGATTCTTCATGCCCGTGCAGGACTTCGTTGTGGTGGCCGAAACCGATACCGCTGCATACGTCCACATGCGCCTTCTTGGAACGGATCGCTCGGGTGCATCGATCAGCAGACGATACAGTTATGCCATTACTCCTTCTCCTGCCTTCACAACTCTTGCCAACAACGACATGCGCGTGAGCATCGGTGATCGCGGGCGTATCGGCAATACCGATATCGAGCGTGGCCAGGGCGAGGGAGTGCGTTTTCGGGACTTCTGCGGTCAGCTCTATGAAGGGGGCTTGATGGTCCATGCCAACGGACGCACCGTCGATGCCGTTCGATCGGTCCGTCGCAACAACGATCACTTCCGTCCTTTGCGAAGGTTCTCCGGAAATCGCAACGTGTCGGGCATTGTTAGCGATGCCGATGCGCCCGACTCTCTTCGCATCGGTGTGGAGATAGAACTCAGCGTCGAGCTGGACTCAGCGAGCAACGTCGTGCGGATCGATGGGACCATCACCAACCGGAGCGATACTGCCCTGCATGATCTGGCTGTTGCATGGTTCTATGACTGGGATCTGGGGCGTCAGCCAGCCAAGAACCGGACCTATGGTGGCGACAATGGCAGTCCATTTCAATACGTCGTGGCGCTTGGTCAGCAGCAGCCTATGGTTGCCATGTACTGTGAATCTCCCTACAGTGATAGTCGCCCCCTGCTGGCAGGTATCGACAATACGACAACCTATAGCGGATTTACGACCGAGACGAAGACCCAGATCCTGCGCGATCCGGAGCGTTTCCGATATACCGATGTGAATGATGTGGCAACCGTGACAGGGATGCGGTTTGCCATGCCTGTTCCGCCGGGACATCGACGGTCGTTTCGACAGGTGATCGTGATCGACACGGCGATGTCCACTATCGAAGCACTCCTCGGACAGAACACATGGGCATCGGGTCAGCGTCCGACGGACACTCTTTTCTCAGCTGCGGGCCCCTCTGCCGTTTTCCCGAATCCCGCGTCCAGTGTGGTGTATGTTCCCGTTTACGCCGATTATCCGCAGTCGCCGCTTGTTTTCGAGATCTGCGACGTGACCGGACGTCGATTGCTAGCCGAGGAGCTGGGTCGACTCCCATTTCGAGCCCCCTTCCTGCATCCGATCAGTATCGACGTTCTTGGTTCCGGGGCTTACTACATCCGCATGGTCAGCGGAGATCTGACGCGCTCCTGGCCCCTGGTGATCGCTCGATAACAGCTGCCCAGTACTCAATCCTGCATGGCAGGGGGCTATGCGTGGCGTATTTTTGGGTCCATGAGCATTCTCCTGACGTCTGTCTGTGACGGCATCGGCACGATCACGATGAATCGAGGCGAAAAGCGTAATGCGCTCAGCACTGAGCTGATCGCGGCGCTGCATGGTGCCGTGGATCAGATGCGCGACGACTCTTCCGTAAAGGTGATCGTTCTGCGCGCAGAGGGTCCGGCCTTCTGCGCAGGTGCCGATCTTGGATACCTGCAGCGCATTTCCGAACTGTCGCCGCTGGAGAACGTTGATGACTCGACGTCATTGAAGAACATGTTTCAGGCGATCGTTGACTGTCCGAAGCCGGTTGTTGCCATGGTGCATGGTCCGGCCATTGCCGGCGGATGCGGGCTGGCGACCGTCTGTGACGTGGTTGTGGCCGCACGATCGAGCTCTGTTTTCGGATACTCCGAGGTCCGTATCGGCTTCGTACCGGCCATCGTCCTGGTCTATCTCGTGCGAAAGATAGGCGATACGCGCGCCAGGCGACTGCTGCTTACCGCTGAGAACATCGGTGCCGAGGAAGCGCTACGTCTGGGCATGGTATCGTACGTGGTCGACGATGAGGTCCTCGAGGAAGAGACCATGCGCATTGCCGGAAAGATGGCCCGCAACAGCGCTTCGGCAATGGGTATGACCAAGTCGATGCTCAACGCCGTCCACGGAATGTCTCTGGATGCCGGCCTTCACTATGCAACTGTTATGAATGCCATGGCCCGGCAGACGGAGGACTTCCGTGCCGGGATCGCCTCATTTCTCTCGTCAACAAAGGATACCTGATCGTATGCGTACACCACGTCGTTTCTCTCTGCTTGCCGCTTTGCTCGTTTCTCTATCCTGCTTCGTTCCGCTGACCGCACAGCAGGCGATCTTGAACGTTGAGGGGTTCATCAAGGACTCGGTGACCGGTGAACCGGTCGGGTGCAAGCTGCACATCTATTCTCCGTCCGGTAAGCGCGTGACGATCTCCTCGAACTCCAAGGATGGCTCGTATCTGCAGACGCTTTCGGAGGCCGGACCTCACAAGATCGTTGCGGCCGGACATAACGTGTACCGCAAGGAGTTCATCCTTGACATCCCGAAGTCGGAGAAGTTCATGGTGATCAAGCGTGACTTTACCGTTCGGGCCTTTGTCGAGGGTCGACTTCTGAGCTCAACCATGTCCGCCTTCGACCGCAATGCCGCCACCCTGTCGGAATCGGGGCGCACGGCAGTTGCGGATCTGGCTGAAGTATTGCGTGCTAATCAGCACCTGAACGTTGTGGTGAAGATTTCCGGCGATGAGGACCTTTTAGCGCCCCTTAGGGCAAAGCAGCTTTCAGAGTACAACAAGCTGCATGACGCCTGGGCAAAGGCCGTAAAGAAGGTCAAGAAGGGTCAGCCCCTTCCCGAAGAACCTGTGATGCCGCCTGCTCCCGTCGACCCCAATGAGGCGCTGGTGCAGTCGCGCTTTGAGACCATCCGCCAGGCACTTCGCGACGTGAAGCTGGCTGACGTTCGGGTAACCTTCGAGGTGAAGACCGTCGCTGCAGCTCCGGTTGCCTCTGCTCCCGTGGCCGAGGCCGCAGCACCGAAGGGCAAGAAAGGCAAGAAGACCGCTGCGGCTCCTGCCCCTGCTGCGGCGTCCGCTCCATCGGTGTCCAAAGAACCGAATCTGATCGTCAGCATCGGCAAGGTCAAGAGCATCTTCGACTGAGTGGCTGTGCATAATCTCGGCAGTCCGTCGCAACATTGACGCAGTATATTTCGGACGTTCCGTCGAAACAGAACGGACGTCTGTTCGTCATTCGGCGGAACACCAAACGTTCCGAAGGACAAAGAGGTCATGGAAGGCAACTTTTCGAACCGCGTGCAGGACGTCATCCGACTCAGTCGTGAGGAGGCTCTGCGCCTAGGTCATGATTACATCGGTACCGAACATCTTCTGCTCGGCATCATTCGCGAGGGCGAAGGGATCGGTATCAAGATCCTTCGAAATCTCGGCGTTGAACTCGGCAAGCTGAAGAAGGCCATCGAGGATACCGTTCGGACCATGAGCGGGCCGCTGACGATTGGCAATATCCCGCTGACGAAGCAGGCAGAAAAGGTTCTGAAGATCACCTACCTTGAAGCAAAGCTCTACAAGGCTGACGTCATCGGTACCGAGCATCTGCTGCTTTCTTTGCTGCGGGACGAGGACAACATTGCGGCTCAGATCCTGGGTCAGTTCTCGGTCAACTACGATGCCGTACGCAAGGAACTCGACGCCTACCTCAGTGGGCGGCAGAGTCCAGCGCCCCCTCGCAATGAACGTGGCACCGGCGCTACCGCTTCGGCCACGCGTCCGGCGGCTCCGGAGCGCGCAAAGACGCCGGTGCTGGACAATTTTGGTCGCGACCTGACGAAACTTGCCGTGGAAGGCAAGCTTGATCCGGTGATCGGCCGCGAAAAGGAGATCGAGCGCGTCGCGCAGGTTCTCTCTCGACGCAAGAAAAACAATCCGGTCCTGATTGGCGAGCCCGGTGTTGGCAAGACCGCCATCATCGAAGGACTTGCCATTCGCATCATCGACAAAAAGGTATCGCGCGTGCTCTTCGACAAGCGCATTGTCACGCTTGACCTTGCGGCACTTGTTGCCGGCACGAAGTACCGCGGACAGTTCGAAGAGCGCATGAAGGCCGTGATGAGCGAGCTGGAAAAGGCCAAGGATGTGATTCTCTTCATTGATGAGCTTCACACGATCGTCGGGGCAGGGGGCGCCAGTGGTTCGCTCGACGCATCAAATATGTTCAAGCCGGCTCTGGCGCGGGGCGACATCCAATGCATCGGTGCGACGACGCTGGACGAGTACCGTCAGCACATAGAAAAAGACGGTGCTCTGGACAGGCGATTCCAGAAGATCCTTGTTGATCCGCCAACGGCTGACGAGGCCATCCAGATCCTGCATAATGTCAAGGACCGGTACGAGAAGCATCACGGAGTTCGGTATTCCGATGAGGCCGTGCGCTCCTGCGTGATGATGGCCGACCGCTACATCACGGACCGGTTCCTGCCGGACAAAGCCCTGGATGTTATGGACGAGGCTGGCGCCCGCGTTCACCTGGCCCATATCCACGTGCCGAAGGAGGTCCTCGAGCTTGAAGGGAAGATCGAGGAGCTCAGACTGTTGAAGAACAGCGTCGTAAAGTCCCAGAACTTCGAAGAAGCAGCACGTCTGCGCGATCTCGAGAAGAAGTATCAGACCGAGCTTGAACAGGCCAAAGAGGTCTGGGAGTCGTCGAGTACAGATGTGGTCTTTGATGTTTCGGAAGAAGATGTTGCCGACGTGATCGGCATGATGACCGGCATCCCGGTCAGCCGCATTGCCGAGGGTGAGACGGCCAAGCTCCTGAAGATGGCCGACGAACTTCGCTCACAGGTCATCGGTCAGGACGAGGCTGTGGACCATCTTGCCAAAGCAATCCGCAGGGCGCGGGCCGGACTGAAAGACCCGTCGCGTCCGATCGGTTCGTTCATGTTCCTGGGTCCGACGGGCGTGGGCAAGACGGAGCTAGCCAAAGCGCTGGCGCGGTACATGTTCGACAGTGAGGATGCAATGATCCGCATCGACATGAGCGAGTACATGGAGAAGTTCTCTGTGTCGCGTCTTGTCGGAGCCCCTCCGGGATACGTCGGATATGAAGAGGGCGGGCAGCTAACTGAAAAAGTGCGCCGCAAGCCGTATTCAATCGTCCTGCTCGACGAGATCGAGAAAGCACATCCTGACGTCTTTAACATCCTGCTGCAGGTGTTCGATGACGGACAGCTTACCGACGGTCTCGGACGGCGCATTGACTTCAAGAACACGATCATCATCATGACCTCGAATGTGGGCATGCGAGATGTCAAGGCCGGAGGACGGATCGGTTTCGCCACCGATGAATCATCCGATAACTACGAGAACATGAAGTCCACGGTCGAAGAGACCATGAAGCGCCTGTTCAATCCGGAGTTTCTGAACCGTATCGACGAGTACGTGATCTTCCGACCGCTCAAGAAGGAGCATATGGTCCGGATCATCGATCTTCAGCTCAAGCGTCTGCTTGTGCGGCTCAGTGGCCGGAACATCAAGCTTGATCTCGGCAAGGCGGCCAAGGAGTTCCTTGCTGAGAAGGGCTTCGATGAGAAGTACGGCGCTCGTCCTCTTCGTCGCACGATCCAGCGTTACGTCGAGGATCCGATCGCAGAAGAAGTTCTGCGAGGGGGCTTCCCTGACGGATGTACGATCAAGGGTAAGCTCGACAAAAAGACGTCTACGATCGTCTTCGCCTCTTCCCGGGTGATGAGCAGTGACGCGCTCGAGGAACCGGAAGAAGCCGAAGCGCACGAGGACTGATGTCAGCATGCCGACGATAGCCGATGAATTGCAGCGATACCTGCAGCAGCAGAAACAGATGCATGGATCGACGCTGTACGTCGACCACGTCGATCCGGCAACGATCTCGATCGCTGATGCGAACGTTCCAGAAACCATCGATGCTGTTGCTGAGGTCGATTTTTCCGAGGCCGCAGCAATGCCGGTAGACTCGCTCATGAGTGCCACCACGCTCGATGGTTTTCATGCCGACATCAGCGGGTGCATGAAGTGTCCGCTGGGCGCTACTCGCACGAGCTTTGTTTTCGGATCGGGCAGTCCCAATGCCGACATCATGGTCATTGGCGAGGCGCCCGGAGCCGATGAGGATGCTCAGGGCCTCCCGTTTGTGGGTCGGGCCGGTCAGCTGCTGACGAAGATCCTTGAATCGATCGAGTTGCAGCGCGACGACGTCTATATCTGCAACATTCTCAAGTGCCGTCCTCCAAATAACCGTAAGCCCCTTGTGGGCGAGACGGATTCATGCGAACCATATCTGTGGAAACAGATCGAGCTCATCAAGCCGAAGTTCATTCTTGCGCTGGGCCTGACGGCGGCACACACGCTGCTGAAGTCCAGCCAGACCATGACCGCACTTCGTGGAACGGTTCATGATTACCAGGGTATCCCGACGCTTGTGACCTATCATCCGGCGGCATTGCTGCGCAACCCGGAATGGAAGAAGCTCGTCTGGGAAGATGTCAAGTTCCTCCGCTCACTGTATCAGGAAGCCAAAGGGTCATGAAGATTGCCGTGATGCTCGGTGGTATCAGCACCGAACGAAACATTTCTCTTCTCAGCGGACGGGCGGCGGTGTTCGCCCTGCGGGAGCTTGGACATGAAGTTGTTGCGATCGACCCGATGCGGGGAGCCGCCGAGCCCCTTACCGATCAGGAGTTGCATGAGGCATCGGCGCGGGAAGTGACGATGCAGGAGTTGGATGCGTTCAACTCTCGCCGGCTGCTTGAATGTGTCACGTCGACCCATCTTGATGGCGTTGACGTGGTGTTTAACCTGCTTCATGGACGCTATGGCGAGGATGGATACATGCAGTCTCTGCTGGACCTGCGTGGCATCCCCTACACGGGCAGTACCATGCTGGCCAGTGCGACGGCCATGGACAAGGGGCTTTCGAAGCTCCTGTTTCAGTCGGCCGGTATTCCAACTGCGCCGTGGGTGAGCGTCACTCATGATCAGTTCGATGACGACGGTCTGTTTGAGAGCCTTATGCGCGAGATTCCGGGTCCGCTCGTGGTAAAGCCCAATGATCAGGGGTCGACCGTTGGGATGACGATTCTGCACGAGCCCGATCTTGATGCGCTTGAAGCCGCCATCCGGCTGGCCGGGGCGTTCACCAGCTCGGTGATGATCGAAGCCTACGTACCGGGACGTGAGCTGACTGTGGCAGTTCTTGGTAATGAGGCCCTGCCGGTGATTGAGATCGTTCCGAAGGATGGGTATTATGACTTCGAGAACAAGTACGTCAAAGGCAAGACCGAGTATCACTGTCCGGCAGATATCTCGGACGTTATCGACGAGCACGTCCGCAACCTAGCCGTGGCAGCTCATGGCATTCTGGGATGCCGCGCATACAGTCGTGTGGACTTCCGACTGACGCCGGAAGGCATGCCATTCTGCCTTGAGGTCAACACGATCCCCGGCTTTACGGCCACAAGTCTTGTGCCCATGGCGGCTCGTGCTGCCGGTATGGAGTTTCCGGAGCTGTGCATGGAGATCGTGCGCCTTTCTGGCGTGGACGTATCCGCGGCATAGCGCGGCGCATTCATCGGCAAACTGCCTGGCCGCCAATCGAGGGCCATGATTCTATATTTGCGCCGTGAAAAACATTATGCTGTCGGGCATCGGTAATGCCCTCGTTGACCTCGAGTACCGCGTGACCGAGGAAGAGCTTTCGACATTCGGCGTCCAGAAGGGCTCCATGACCCTCACTGATGCCGACCGGCAGCGAGAGATCATCGCCCGGCTTGGCGATCGTGACGTTCATCGCTGCAGTGGCGGTTCGGCCGCAAACACCATCATTGCCTTTGCCCAGTTCGGAGGTCAGGGGGCCTACTGTTCCGTGCTCGGTGGTGATCAATACGGGGATTTTTACGCTTCGGAGTTTCGAGAGCTCGGCATCGAGCTTTCCGCTGCCTCCGTGGCCGGTGAGACCACTGGCAGCTGCCTGGTGATGATCACCCCTGATAGCGAGCGCACACTCAATACCACACTTGCCGTGAATGCCATGTTCGACCGGACGCATATCCGTGAGGATGTCATCCGATCAAGTGAATGGATCTATGTTGAGGGGTACAAGCTTACCGATGATAATGGTGCCGAAGCCGTTGATGTGGCCCTGCATCATGCGCGCAAGCATGGAACGTCTGTGGCCGTGAGCTGCTCCGACGGGTTCATCGTGGACGTCTTTGGCGACCGGCTTCGTTCCGTCCTGCAGCATTGCGACCTCGTATTCTGCAACGAACGTGAGGCAACGGCCCTGGCAGGAACGGAAACGGCCGAAGAGGCCTTTGAAGCGCTTACTTCCCGCTATCGCAACGTCGTTGTTACCAAGGGGGCAGAGGGCAGCCGGGTGCATTGGAATGGCACCACGGCCAATGCGCCTGCCTACGCTGTTACGCCCGTTGATGCGACCGGTGCCGGCGACATGTATGCCGGCGCATTTCTTTACGGCGTGCTGCATCGGTACCACCCGGAACATGCTGCTCGGCTGGCTTCGTATGCATCGGCGCAGGTCGTGGCGCAGTATGGAGCTCGCCTCAAGGCGAGTCATATCGAGGTTCGTGATACCATCCTGTCGAGCGCGCGTACGCTGTGACCTTCGGCGGAACCATACGCCGGGCTCTGATGCCCCTTTTGCTGATTGCCGCATGCTGGCCCGTGGCGTTGTGGTCGCAGTCAGGCATGGATTTCGAAGAGTTCAAGCGCAGGGCTGATCCGTACTTCGCCGAGGAGCTCTTGTCTGATGTTCGCAATGCAATGCCCCTGGGAGCGAGCTACCGCATCTGGGGTTGGGATGTGGGAGACTTCAGTGGCGACGGTGTGTACGATCTTGCTGTGTCCCTGCACGTCAGCGGTTCGCGCAAGCGTGAGTGCCTCGTGTACATGTTCGTGGATGTTGACGGTTTTCTGGTGAACATCTCGAAGATGCCCTTCCCGTTTGTGGATCTTCCCCTTGAGGTCGGCGTGGTTATCCGTGATACATCATGCTACGTCACCGTCAAACGCAAGTCCGAAGACTGGTCCATTCTTGGCTACCGGTTCCGGGAGGGGGCGGTGGTATTGGTAGATCAGTTCGTCACCAACAGGGTTGAGTCCCTGGGTCACGAATCCTACCGATCATTCCAGACGCTATCAACACGCGAACGATTCCTCCGCAAGGACGATGAGGCTGCCTACGAGAGTCAGTACATGACCATTCCGTGTTATGCAAGGGGCAGGCAGGTCTTTGCGGGATTTGTACCTGAAGCTACCGTGCAGGGCATCGACCACGTTACCGAAGGTTCGTACTGGTGGACCGGGGAGGAGGACGCGTCATTTCGGGCGCGGATGGTGTACGACGACGATTACCTGTATCTGAGGGTGAATGTCCGTGATTCAAATGTTGTGACCGGCTGGTGTGATACATGCGTAGCCGATCACCTGGAACTCTATCTCGACGTATCACCAGAGGCCGAATCGGGTGTCTCACGCAACGTCAGCATCAGCAACCGGACCGATGTCAACGTCCGCCACACCAGCGACTCCGGCCTGTACACCATCGTTGTCCGAGTGGGCGACTTTGCCGACCGGCTGCCGCGGGTGATTGTGCGGACTACCGATGACCTTGATCCCACGCAGAACCAGGCACGACGTCAGATCCGTGCCGTTTCGGCCCGAACCAAGGACGGCTATGTGGTCAAGGTCCGCATCCCATTCGTGCTGCTCGGCTATCAGAAAGCACCGATCGACGAGCGCCGTCCGACCGAGTTCGGCTGCACCGTCGCTGTCCACGATGTGGATAACGAGTTCCGAGCGGAGGAATTCACTGTAGTGGCTTCCAGCCCCCTGAAATACCTTGATCCGTCCACCTACGGGGTCGTGCGCTTCATTCCCGAAGGGGTCTGGTACGGCGAGTCGTCGAACATCTACGGTGAGGCCGTACTCAATGCCCTGCGGGAATTGGGCTTTTAGAGACCGCCGACCTATTTTTGCGCGGCATTTTCTACAGACGTGGTGATCATGTCGACCTCGCGATCGCCGATGCAACAGCTTGCTCCGTACATGGCCCTTGGCGGTCAGCTTGCAGCTACGGTGCTTGTGTGTACGGCGCTCGGTTGGTGGATCGACACCATGCTGGAATCGGAGCCGATCGGCCTCGTTTCCGGTGCCGTGCTGGGATCGATTGTTGGACTCATGCAGTTCCTGCGGATGGTCATTCGTTTGTCGCGTGATCAGGGGGCTGAAACAAAACGGGAAAGGTAGAGTACGAGGGGTGGATCCGAAGGGACCTTTAGTTGCCGTCATCACTGCGCTGGGTATCAGTGTGGCCAACTCGTGGGCGGGATACGTTGTGTCCAAGCGCGCGCAGACCAAGGAGCTGAACAGCTTCATGGGGCTTGTGTTCGGCAGCCTCGGTATCCGTGGCATCATCGTTGTGACGCTTGCCTACCTGTGCCTCGGAGTTCTGCGGATGCATCAGGTTGCATTTGCACTTACGTTTTCGATCTCTGCATTTGCCGGTCTGATGGTCGAAGTCTTTTTTTTTCACTTCTCTATGGAGCGCACAAAACGTCAGCAGCTGGCAAACGTGAAACGCCCCTTTAAAAAAAAAGGGGATGAGCTACTGACGGGCTGTTATGCTCTGGCATAGCGCTTCTGCACGAGAACGATCAAGACTATGAGTAAAGAACAAGTGCAACAACACGATTCGACCGGACACGGTGCTGACAGTCTTCATGCAGCGCCGGGCACGCATGCGTCCGGCCACTCGGCCGGACATGATGACGGCAAGTTCACGTTCAACAAGCTGCTGGATCAGCTTGGTGATCACCATGAGCTGAACATCTTTTTCGGCCACTATGAGATTCTGCCGATCATCCTCATGGATGAAACGAACTCATTCCACACCTATGCCAATCTGCATGCGATGGAAGAGTCCGGTCAGTTCACCATGCATCATCCTGCGGCACCGCACAAGATTGTCAGCACAACTCTCAAGGATGCTGCTGGTGCTCCGGTAGGACCGAAGCTTGATCTGTCGGTCACCAACTTTGTGGCGTACCAGTGGATCGCAATGATCCTTGTGACCATCCTGTTTGGCATCGCCCGTTCACGCTATCGCAAGTCGCCCCTTTCGGCTCCTCGCGGAATTCAGAATGTACTCGAGTCGCTGGTGGTCTATGTGCGTGATCAGATCGTGCAGCCGAACGTTGGAACGGAAAAGCGTGCGTCGCGCCTGATGCCGTTCATGTTGTCGCTTTTCTTCTTCATTCTGTCCTTGAATCTGATCTCGCTGCTCCCCGGTGCGCATGCCGCAACCGGTGCACTGCCGGTGACAATGGCACTGGCAACCTGCACGCTGATCGTGGTGAACTACATCGCCTTCAAGGATGCCGGCGTCAAAGCATGGTTTGCCCACCTGCTCGGAGGCGCACCTGCATACATCGCACCGATCATGGTTCCGATCGAACTGGTCGGCATTATCACCAAGCCCTTCGCGCTCATGATCCGTCTTTTTGCGAACATGACGGCCGGACACATTGTGCTGATGTCGCTCGTTGGTTTGATCTTCTTCTTCGCGCAGGAGATGGGCCCAACGGTCGGATGGGGAGTTGCCCCGATCAGCGTTCTATTCTCGGTGTTCATCTACCTGCTTGAACTCCTGGTGGCGTTCCTGCAGGCATACATTTTCACGATGCTTTCGGCTGTTTTTGTCGGTCTGGCTCTGGGCGACCATGCCCAGCATGATGACCATCATCACGCCGAGGCGCACTGATCCCAAACGCAACGTCGAAACAGACAACAACATTTTTACCTCAACTCACTTTGGAAGGAAGTCTCATGGATCCAGTAGCATTTGCCTGGTTGTCAGCCGGTCTCGGTCTTGGCATCACGGTCTTCGGCGTCGGCACCGGTATCGGTCGTCTCGCAGCAGCCGCTCTCGAAGCCAGCAGCCGTCAGCCTGAAAACGCGGGCGATATCCGCACAACGATGATCATCGGCGCCGCCCTTATCGAAGGCGTTGCCCTTCTGGCCGGCGTTGTGTGTATCCTCCTGGCTGTCAAGAACCCGTAATTCTGACACTTCTACGACCCCGCATGCCGGGGTCGGTTGCCGGAAGCGCTATTGCCGGATGGTCAGGCGCTGCCAGCAATCGAAACTTGAAACCTCACACATCACACCCGAAACCTCACACCTGTCATGCCAGCATTTCTTTCGTTCGACCCGGGTCTGGTCATCTGGACCCTCATCAACTTCAGCATCTTTGCCCTGATCATCGGGAAGTTCGGCTGGAAGCCGATGCGCGATGCGATCGCTTCCCGGGAAACATCGATCCGTGAAGCGATCACAGCGGCCGAGCGTGCCAATCGTGAGGCACAGGACCTGATCCGCGAAAACCAGGAGCGCCTGGCAAAGGCCCAGCGCGAAACAATGGATATCGTCAAGGAAGGGCGCAACCAGGCAGAGAACATTATCCGCAGGGCCTCTGAGGAAGCGGAACACGTCAAGCAGCAGAAGCTTGCCGAAGCACAGCGTGAGATCGACCGTCAGAAGGACGAGGCAATTCAGGTCCTGCGCAACGAAGTAGCGTCGCTGGTCGTGGGAGCAACAGAGAAGCTGATCGGACGCTCGCTCGACGGAGAAGACCACAAGCGCATCGTCGAATCTTACGTCAACGAACTCTCGAAGAACTGATCCACATGTCAAGTCTCAAGATCGCCCGCCGTTATGCCAAAGCACTGCTGTCCTCGGCCGTTGCGTCGGGTTCGGTTGATACCATTGCCGCTGATATGGCTACGGTCCGTGCAATGGTCGAATCTTCGAAGGAGCTCCAGGCCGTGCTTCGCAGTCCGGTGGTAACCCTCGAACTCAAGAAAAGCATTGTCGACGAGCTTTTTTCTTCCAGGGTCAGCCCCCTGACGCTGTCGTTTCTTCACCTTGTTGTTGACAAGGGGCGGGGGGACGTCTGGAGGGAAATCGTCGGCGAGGTGGGCGCGCAAGTCGATACGATCCGGAACATCCAGCGTGTTGACGTGACATCGGCAACGGAGCTTTCCGCTGCCGAGCGCGAGCGCATTGAGGGCGCACTTTCGAAGTCTCTCGGGCGCTCCGTGATCGCAACCTACGCTACCGATGCCTCCATCATCGGCGGAGCCGTGGTTCGCGTCGGCGATCAGGTGCATGACGGTTCACTTCGACATCAACTCGCCGTGCTGGGCAAGAAGCTCGCCCAGGCGTAACTCATTCCAACGAACGACACAAATCCTTAAGGAACTACAGAAATGGCTGATGTTCGTCCAGACGAGATCTCCTCGATCCTGCGGAAGCAACTCACGGGATTCGAAAAGGAGACGGATATCTATGAAGTCGGCACCGTACTGCAGGTTGGCGACGGTGTTGCACGCATTTATGGCCTGACCAACGTCATGGCTTCGGAGCTCGTTGAGTTCCCGAACGGCGTGGTTGGCATGGTGCTCAACCTCGAAGAGGACAACGTCGGTGCGGTGTTGTTCGGCGATGACTCGCTTGTAAAAGAAGGCGATCAGGTGCGCCGCACGGGCCGTATTGCATCAGTGCCTGTTGGTGATGCACTCCTTGGCCGGGTGGTCGATCCTCTTGGACGTCCGATCGATGGCAAGGGTCCGATCAAGGAATCGGCAATTTACCCGATCGAGCGCAAGGCTCTCGGTGTGATCGATCGTCAGGGCGTGCATGAGCCGCTGCAGACCGGTATCAAGGCGATCGACTCGCTGATCCCGATCGGACGCGGCCAGCGTGAGCTTATCATTGGTGACCGTCAGACAGGGAAGACGACTGTTGCCCTTGACGCGATCATCAATCAGGCCTATACGCACACGAAGGAAGCACAGGAACAGGGGATCAAGCCCGTGTTCTGTGTCTATGTCGCTATCGGACAGAAGGGATCAACCGTTGCCAACGTGGTTGCCACGCTGGAAAAGTACGGGGCACTGGCCTATACGATCGTGGTCGCAGCATCGGCCTCCGATCCTGCTCCGTTGCAGTTCATCGCTCCGTACTCGGGATGCTCGATGGGTGAGTATTACCGCGACAACGGACGTCATGCCCTGGTTGTGTACGATGACCTTTCCAAGCAGGCCGCAGCCTACCGTCAGGTTTCGCTGCTTCTGCGCCGTCCACCGGGCCGTGAGGCATATCCGGGCGACGTCTTCTATCTCCATAGCCGTCTTCTGGAGCGTGCTGCCAAGCTCAGTGATGCGCTTGGTGCAGGATCTCTAACGGCTCTTCCGGTGATCGAAACACAGGCCGGTGACGTGTCGGCCTACATCCCGACCAACGTGATCTCGATCACGGACGGTCAGATCTATCTCGAGCCGAGTCTCTTTAACGCCGGTGTTCGTCCGGCCCTGAACGTCGGTATCTCGGTGTCTCGCGTGGGTGGTAATGCACAGATCAAGGCCATGAAGAAGGTCGCCGGACCTCTCAAGCTCGACCTGGCTCAGTATCGTGCGCTTGAGGCGTTCGCACGCTTTGGCTCTGATCTTGACAAGACAACACAGCAGCAGCTGCGCCGTGGTGCGCGTCTTCTGGAAGTGATGAAGCAACCTCAGTATTCGCCGGTCACGGTCGAGGACCAGATCATCGCCATCTACGCAGCATCGCAAGGCTTTGCCGACGAGCTTCCGGTGGAGAGCATCAAGCGCTATGAATCCGAACTGATCGACTTCGTGCATGTGAACCACGCCGACATTGTCGAAGGTCTGCGTACAGAGAAGGCTCTCACAGATGCGATCGTTGAGAAGCTGAAAACAGCTCTGACGACCTTCACGCAGCGGTTCGCCGCCACGGTTTAATTCGGAGCACAGATGATCATTCTCACGGGCGGTGCCGGCTTCATCGGAAGCTGCTTTCTGGCAACGCTGAATGCGGCCGGACGTGAGGATGTGTTGATCGTTGACTCGCTCGGCAGCGGCCAGAAATGGAAGAACCTAGCAGGTCACACGTACATTGACATCGTCAGCAAGGAAGATTTTCGAGACATGATGGCCATTGGCGGACTCGATGAGGACGTCGAGGCGATCGTTCATCTTGGGGCCTGCAGTTCTACGACTGAAACCGACGCCGACTACCTGTATGACAATAATTACCGCTACAGCGTCGATGTTGCCGAGTTCGCCTTTGAGAATGATCTTCGGTTGATCTATGCAAGTTCGGCCGCGACCTATGGTGATGGCAGCTTGGGTTACTCTGATCGGTCATCAGATCTGCGTCCGCTGAACATGTATGGCTACTCGAAGCATCTGTTCGATCAGTGGATCCGACGTCAGGGCATGGAAGGGGCTTGTGTGGGGCTGAAGTTCTTCAACGTCTTCGGTCCGAACGAGTACCACAAGGGCTCGATGGCAAGTCTGGTCTCCAAGGCCGTTGGGCAGATCAATCAGAACGGTTACGTTCAGCTTTTCAAGAGCACTGACTCTGCATACTCGGATGGCGGACAGATGCGCGATTTTATCTACGTCAAAGATGTGTGCGCGGTGATGATGCGGTTGTTGAACCAGCCCGACGTGAACGGTATCCTGAACCTCGGGACAGGGGTTGCGCGGTCTTGGAACGATCTGATGGGTGCGGTTTTTGCGGCCATGGGTCGAGAGACCGACATCAGGTACATCGAAATGCCTGCAGAGCTTGCTCGGCAGTATCAGAACTACACGCAGGCTGACATGTCGACCTTCCACGGGGTTCTTCCGGGTGTGACCTTCGGGTCGCTGGAAGATTCCGTTGCTGATTATGTGAACGGCCATCTCACTCGTGAGTGGCCATACCTTTGAAACCCTGACGACTTGTAATCGAAGAAGCAACCTATGGCAACTCTCCGCGAGACACGGGACCGGATCGTATCGGTCCGAAACACATCGAAGATCACCCAGGCCATGAGCATGGTCGCCACGGCCAAGCTACGCCGTGCACAGGATGCGATCACGGCTGCTCGCCCCTTTGCCAATCAGGTCCAGAAGATCCTCGGTAATCTCTCATCGGCCGATTCCGAGTTCGTACATCCATTCTTTGAAGTGCGCAAGGACGTCAGCAACATCGCGATCATTCCGATCACGGCTGATCGCGGACTGTGCGGCGCGTTCAACGCAAACGTTCTGCGTGCACTCACCACGCGTATTGCAGAGCTCCGTAGCGCATATCCCAAGGCGACGATCCACATTATTCCCGTGGGCAAGCGTGCCGTTAATGCCGTCCGCAAGGAAAAGGATGCGATCCTGAAGGAGTTCTCGGACATCTTCTTCAAGCTTGATTACAGCACTGCCGTAGAGATCGCCGATCTGGTTTCGGACGGATTCCTTGGCATGCAGATCGACCATGTAGAGATCCTCGGCAACCAGTTCGTCAACGTCATGCGTCAGGTTGTGCGCACAACGCAGTTGCTCCCGATCGTGGCGGCGGCATCAGAAGGCACGTCGAACGCAAGCATCGACTATATCTACGAACCTTCACGCGGTGAGATTCTCGATACGCTGCTTCCGATGTACGTCAAGCTGCAGATCTGGACGTCGCTTCTGGATTCGAATGCGGCCGAGCATGCCGCCCGACGAATGGCGATGGAAAACGCAACGACGAACGCGCGGGATCTGATGCGCAGCCTTCAGCTTCTCTACAACCGTGAGCGTCAGGCCGCGATCACCAAGGAAATGCTTGAGATCGTTGGTGGCGCTGAAGCACTGGCTAGTGCATAAGCGGGAGTTGTCCCGTGACCGAGCAGGAGCGACCAGTTTTCACCGTCCGGGGCATAGCGCTCACTATTGGTGTGATCGCTGTGCTGACGGTACTCGTTGGACCGTATCTGGGTGAGGGGAATCCCTATGCATCATCCTTTGCGGCGCGCATTGAGCTCTATCGAGAGAAGCTCGACTCGTTGAATCGCATCCGTGGCTGGCGGGATCGCATCTACATGCGGCACATGGCCAACCTCGAGATCCCCGAATACATCGTCAGCAAACTGCGTCCAAACGATACGCTTCTGCTGCCTCCGATGGAGTATGGCAATCAGTTCATGGCCACTAAGGCATTCTGGACCGATCCGCGGATCTTCACATGGATGGTTGGCTTCCAGCCGATCGTCGCGTGGTCGGATACCGCCCGGCGCCACAAGGCCAATGCCTACGTTGTACTGGAGCAGAATACGATCTGGCTTACGAGGCCGGGCGGCAGCACCAATATCGATTCTCTTCTGCAGGTCTACGAACGACTCGGAGCGCGTCAATGAAAAGCGAAGTCCCGTTGCTCGTCCTGACACTGTTCATGCAATGGCTGGTGGGGCTCTTTGCCGTTGGGGCAACCGGCTACCGGATGCAGCGCTCCGTTCTGCTTCCGATGTCACTACTGCTGGGCATGTTCCTGCATTCTCTGTCGATGTTCATTGCGCATCTGGCAGGTGTGCCACTTTCATTGCAGACAATGCTGGTCTCAGGCATCGCTGCAATGATTGTACCGCTACTTCGATGGAATGCCATACGCCAATCACTCGCTGGACTCTTGGCGATGCCTCGCATCAGGCCAACCCTTTACGATGTCGTCATTGTCGGCTTCATCGGCTACGTGGCATACATGGTTGTGTGGGCCAGCTGGTACTGGCCGGTTACGCCATTCGATGCCATGGCCGGAATTGACCTTGTGGCCCGATACGCTGCCAGAGATGGGATGATAGCCAATCAGGTCTTTACGGATCCATCGCTCCAGGGCCAGCTATCGAACCAGCCATTTTATGCCCCCTTCGCCATGCTCATGCAGGTGATGATGAAGCTGATCGGTTACCCCTACACGCAGATCTGGGTAAGCATCGTTGCGATCTGCTTCTGGTGGTTTACCTGGGCAACGCTGCGCAGTCTTGCCCATCCGCTGATCGCAGGGCTGCTGACGGTGCTGTTCATTCTTACGCCCGAGATGCTTGGGTATTCGTATATCCTGCAGACGGACTTTGCCAACGCCGCGTTCTTTGCCGTCGGCTGTGTGATGCTCATGCGTTCGATCGATGAAAAGGAGTTTGCCGGCATCGTCGTTAGCGCCATCGCTTTTGCCGGTACTTGCTGGTCGCGCACTGAAACGCCCCTTCTTGTGAGTCTCGTCGGTGCAGCGGCGTTGCCCCAGTTACTGCGTGTTTTCGGACCTGTCAAGGGGCTTGCTGGTGCGCTGGGGACTCTTGGAGTGTCGACGCTGACGTTTGCCCTGTGGAACATTGTCTTCTTCAACGCATACCTTCCGGTGCGTCCTTCAACTGCCGAACAGCTTAGGGGTTTTGATTCATCACGGTTTGTTGAGGTTGTTTCGACGAGCTGGACATCGGTGATCTCAAGCACCGAGTTATGGGGCTGGATCATCTGGCTCTTCTTCGCTGTGATTGTTGTTGACGCGCTTGTGAACCGCCGGCTGGCACAACCGCTGCTGATCGGATTCATCGTTGCAACGTTCCTGGGACTGTTTCTTGTGGGGACGATCTTCAGTGCAGCGGTCGTAGAACAGACCCTTCGACGTGGCATGTTCAAGATCATTCCGCTCATGGTTGTTGCGATTGCTGCCTCTGGAATAGTAAGTTCGGCATCATCAGCTCTGTACTCATGGGAGGCCGGACGTAAGTCCTGACGGAACATGCCCAAGATCGCGCTCATCCTTCTTGCAGGACTTGGCACCTTTCTGGTGCTGATGACAGGTAGTGCGCTGATCTCCCGGGTCTTTGTCAGAAGGTCTATTCGCCGACTTGTCCGAACCATTTCAAACCAGCAGCTTCCCCGATTTTCCAAAGAGCTTGTGGTTGGGTTGCCCGCACCTGTACAGAGATATCTGCTGAATGTGGTGCGCATCGGACAGGAGAACCTCCGCTATGCGATCCTAACACAGCGTGCTCGTTTCCGTCACCGTCCCGGCAGTCCGTGGTTCACGGTCAGGGCCACGGAAACTATTTCCGGCATGGAGCCGGGTTTTGTCTGGGATGCCGTGCTGCGCCACAATGCAGCATGGTGGCGCACAGCAAAGCTGAGCTATGTGCGGGGCGAAGGTCATGGACATATCAAGCTCTATGGTGCCATGACGTTGCAGGAGTATGGCGGGAAGGAGACGGATACCTCTATGCTGTTTCGCTTCCTGAGCGAATTGGTCTGGATCCCGACTGCGTTTCTGCCAACGAAGACGCTGCGCTGGGAGTCTGTCGATGATCGTACGGCACGCGCTGTGATCAGTGATGGTGCAACTCGCGTCAACGCAACGTTTCACTTTAACGATGCTGATGAGATCGAGCGCATCGTCACATCAGACAAGTATCGTGACCACAAGAGCGGGTTTGAACAGGCGCGCTTCACGATGCACTGCCGCAACTACAAAGTGATGGATGGTGTAAAGATTCCGACGGAGGTAGAGTTCGTCTGGAATCTTGAATCCGGTGACTTCGACTACGGACACTTCACGATCACCGACGCAGCATACTACTTCAGCTGAGCGTTGCGCAGGCGGCGCGCCTCAAGATAGGCCGACGGAACGGCCAGCAACTTCTGGAGCAGGCCAATGCTTGCGCGTCGCGTGAAAACGTTGTAGTCCATCGATTCAACCACGCGCAGGATCTTCTGGTAGTTGCGACTCATCAGCAGCACCGTAACCATACTGCTGGGCTCGAGTATGGCGATGCCGGTGTCGGCCCGACGATACAGCACGTCGGCACGACGGATGTATTCGGCGATCAGCGCACGGACATTTGGAGTGAAGCGGCTGCCCAAAACATCGTCTTCGCTTACGCCATAGCGCTCCATGTCTTCCTGGGCGAGATAGATCCGCCCCCTGACCGCATCTTCTTTCACATCACGGATGATGTTCGTCAGCTGCATGGCGATGCCAAGATCGACGGCATACGTCAATGCGTCCGGTGATGAGTAGCCGAAGATCTCCGACGTCATGAGGCCCACCACGGAGGCGACCTTGTAGCAATAGACTTCAAGCTCGGCGTAGGTCGCAAAGCGTGTGATGGTTGTGTCCATCAGCACACCCTCGATGAGTTCTTCGGGTAGATGACGCGGAATGTGATACGTCTGCAGTGTGTCTTCCCAGGCAAGGAGCACGGCTGCGCGGTCCTGATGTGCCATGTCGGGAGCATGAGCCCCCTGATCACGATCTCCTGCATAGACCTGACCGACCTCGCTTCTCCATTGTTCAACCAGGCGGACCGCGTCCTCACGTGTCACGTTTCCGGACTCCATCGCCACATCGACAATGTCGTCGACGTACCGACAGAATGCATAGACGGCATAGCACGCGTTGCGCTTATTGGAAGGAATGAAGTGCGATGCCGCATAGAAGGTCTTGGCGTGGGTGCTCGTCACCCTCCGGCATACTTCATAGGCGCTGTCTGTGGTCAACTCGTGCATATCCCGCGTTCAACATTTCCTAGCTTTGAAACCGCCACATCACCTTCATTACGACGCATGAAAATACGCACGCTCTATCGCTGTTCCAGTTGTGGACACTCCACGCCCAAGTGGGTTGGACGCTGTCCGGGATGTGGCTCCTGGGAAAGCATGATCGAAGAGGTTGATGCACCATCATCCTCGAAGGGTTCCAAGAGTCGCCTTGCCGCCGTTGCTGCCGGTTCTGCTGCGCGACTGGGCACTGTGGATGTGGAGCGCACCCCCCGAATTCCTACCGGCATGCAGGAGCTGAATCGCGTGCTCGGCGGTGGCATCGTCCCGGGAAGCATGGTGCTGGTAGGGGGCGACCCCGGTATGGGGAAGAGCACGCTGATGCTGCAGCTTGCGTCATACGTCGGCGGAGCCGTGCAGGAGCGTCCATGCCTATACGTAACGGGCGAAGAGAGTCTGCACCAGATCAAACAGCGCGCCGAGCGGCTGGGTGTTGACCCAACGGGCATTGTCGTTGCGTCTGAAACAAACGTCGAGCGCATTGCGCATCTGGTCAGTAACGAGAACCCAAGCCTGGTCATCATCGACTCTGTACAGACGATCACCACCGATGCGCTGGAGTCATCGGCCGGAAGCGTTGCACAGGTGCGCGAGTGTACATCGCTGCTGACGCGCATCGCCAAGTCGACCGGCCTGCCGATGGTCATCATCGGCCACGTTACCAAGGACGGTATGATCGCCGGACCCAAGGTCCTGGAGCACATGGTCGATGCGGTGTTGCAGTTTGAGGGCGACGGAACGTACTCGTATCGTGTTCTCCGTGCGCTGAAGAACCGGTATGGTTCGACGAATGAGATCGGTGTGTTCGACATGACGTCGACCGGCCTGCGTGAGGTGGCCAACCCGAGCGAGGTTCTGCTTTCGCAGCGCAGCGCCAATGAGCCCGGCACGGCCATCGTAGCCGTGATGGAAGGAACGCGTCCGCTCCTCGTGGAAGTACAGGCGCTGGTGTCGCCCTCGGGCTACAGCGTACCACAGCGCGTGTGCACCGGATACGACAATCGTCGACTGCAGATGATCCTTGCCGTGCTTGAAAAGCGAGGGGGCATCCAGGTCCGCCAGGCAGACGTGTTTGTGAACGTTGCCGGCGGCATTGCCGTGCAGGACCCCGCGCTGGACCTCGGTATTGCCATGGCCATTGCGAGCAGTGTGACCGATGAGCCCCTTGCCGGAGGAATCGTCTTTGTGGGCGAGCTTGGTCTTACGGGCGAGGTGCGCCGCGTATCGCATTTGGACCAGCGGGTAGCGGAGGCAACGCGTCTTGGCCTCGAGAGGATCTACGCTCCTGCAAAGGGGCTTGCATCATCCGCTGTTGTGTCAGTTGACCGACTCTCAGAGGCGCTACGGTTGGTGTTTGGGTAGGCGGTGGCCAATATCCGTTTCGGTTGACACGCACCGTCGTACAGCGTCATAGTCGAATACCAAGAAAGAGACGACCACCGGCCTCGTAGGAAAGCTTGCTATCGGAGTTCCTGTGAAGAGAGGTAAGGCCGCGCATAGCGTATACCTGCAGTGCTGTCTCGACGTCCACACCGGCAAGGCTGAATGTCAAGGTGTATCCTAAGAGAAGTCCGGCATCAAGCAGTGTTGATGAGTGTCCGGACGTTGAGATTCGCTCCGTGACGAGAGTCCGGCCGCCGTCTTCATACTCAACACCCGGCACTTGTTCAAAGACGGCACTAGCAGGATGTATGATCTGAAGCCGGTTGATGGTAGAGGCCTCAGACACAAACGAAACCCGCATGATGGGCAGGAGACTGAGCGATCCCCATTCCACACCAGCGCCAAGCATGACTCCGGTCGATGCAGAACTGAACGAAAGGTCATAGCCAGTCTGAAAATAACCGATGTTTCCGGCGCTATCGATCAAAGGCAGTCGGTCTGCAAGCTGCCTCCATCCTGAGCGGGCCGCATTCCGAGATACGCTCAGCAGTGAGATGAAGTGCATTCCGGTGGATGCGCCCGACCTGAGGTAAGCTTCCAGATTAATTGTTTCAGATGAGCCGGAACCGCGACCGTACGTTCCGCAGGTCGTGCAATTTGGAACACGCACCATTCCCGTTGAAACGGTTCCTACCCCCGAGGCCCCTGCCAAGCCAACTGACACATGGGTTTGCGAGCAAAGCGGCGTGCAGTAAACACACGTCAGCAAGAGGGCAAACAACATCCACATAACTTCTCCTTTACGTGCGCATTGAGGATCTGGGCGAGAATCTAGTACCGTTTCGTCAGTATATCTCCGAGAATCTCGTAGGCAATGATCTCTCCCGTCGAGTATTTAGTACCAAGTGATCGTAGTTCGCGTTTAAAGGCTTGAAGATGCTTTTGGTTTGGTTGTGATGCTCTGTGACGGTGGAGAAATTCGACGAATACTCCGAATCGATGATTGTTCCTTAGACTGCGTCTTCGACGGACGTATTGCAACATGTTGAAAAGGATTCGGTCATATTCAATTTCGTCTTGTTGCGCTTTCCTGTCTATGAGCTGCCATACGTGGAGTGAAATATAGAGGTGTTGTTCAATTGAGGCGTTGTTCAACTGTGTCTTTAGCCGTTTGTTCTGGACGGTTGGCCTACCTCTTCGAATCGGGGCGTTGCTGATAAGTTGCTGGAACGACTTGCTGTATTCCTCTAGTAATGTAAGTCTAGCATCCAGCACAGAATCATGTGCAAGCAACTTGTGGTATCTGCGCACTTCTTGTCCAAGTGAGATGGCCCTATCTGGAATGCCTTTCAGTAAATACCCGCGAATAGCGATATCTGAACACACTAACCAGTTAGGACTGCCCTGGCGATAGTATGTGCGAGCTGATAAAGCATGCTTGATAGCATCCGATGTTCTACCTACGGCTAGCGAGCTAACAGCAGTCATGAGATGTCTTTCTGACTGGGGTAAAGGGGCCGTCTTGAGTTCCAAGAGCATCCGATTGTGTTGGCCTGTCACTTGCAGAACAGTTTGTCTCATGCGAAAGGCAGATGTCTTGATCCACGTCTGGGGGAAGCGTTGGCATAGTATGGTAAGGGATTCATCAAGCTCCATCCATGAATTCTCTGACATGCTAGTTTGAAGGCGTGTTCTTCGTAGATCTGCAAAGAGCACGTCATGCCGCGCGCGCAGAGTTGACTCTTCGGCAACGGCTGCAACTTGCTCGGTCAAATGTTTAGCATAATGATTGGCAGAAGATCTAGATCCCGTCATCGAATGATGCAGCACCATTTGTCGTAATGCTGCGGAACACAGACCTTGCCATTGTGCGGGAATTGTATCACTGCTTTTCAAGCCTCGCTTGAGGTTGTAGATAGCCCCGTCCTTGATCTCATGTTGAGCAAGATATAATCCAGCCGTAAGCCAACGAATAGCTTGAATGTTTGCTCTAGTAGCCTCATCTCTTGAAATCAACTTCGGGTCCGACAACAACAGCAGATTCTCGAGCCGTTCCGCCGCACGCTGTAGCAATCGCTCGAAAGCGAGATCCGCATGTGCACTTACACTTTTCCCTGAATACAATTCAGCATGTGCCTGTTGGGACGAAACATTCGGATCTAAGGCAAGTTTATAGAGCTGATAGATTTTCGATGATTTATCGAGTTCATTTTCATTGAACACCTCTATTCGCTTTGGACGCCGTTTCGATACAGTACGTGCAAGTGACTGTAGATAATGGTATAACGTCATGATTAACCCTGTTTAACAATGTCGGAAAATATATGCCAGAAGCTTAGTCTCAAATTGAGCGTTTTCAGAAGTTGGCGAAACCAATCTATCAATCACATCTAAATAGGCGTGCCATGGAATTTATCTTAGCAATTCTCTTATGGATGGGGCTGCTTTCACCTGGACAGCAGATCACCAAATCGCAATACACTCAGCTTGTTGAGTTGAACTCGACAGCTATTCAACAAGTCACGAGCGATACTCTGGCATCCCAACAGGCTGTTACAGGAAGTACGCAGTCACCCCAAGTAGTAATCATTGATCCACTATTTCAGTAATAGCCGCAGGAAACGTAAACATCATGAGAACAGACCTCAAGCCTGCCCGTCAGGATCTCGCAAAGCCGACAACACAGTTTATCAAGCTTCTCGCATCTCTTGCCATTGTCGTTGTCGCCATGCACATTGGACAACCACGGTTGTTGGCTCAGGGCTGCAACTGTGATACGCCAGTAGCGCTCAAGACGCTGGACATTTGCATCGATAGCAATACGTACAATGTTACTGTCTATGGTTGTAGTGCTGTGCGCTATAACATTCCACTGTTGGACCCGACATGTACTCCAACATATCAGCAGAATCAATACACAGTTATCCGTCGGGTATGCTTCAATGGTGTGCGGCCTGTACCGATTGACCCATTGAAGACATTATCGGCAATCTTTTGCACAATGAAGCCCGTGATCGGCGACAGCTCTTGGAACAACGGAATCATTCCCCCAGCAATCGGGAGTGTGTGGTGTTGGACGGTGTTTACTCCAAAATGCGCCACTGTAAATCAAGTCGACGGATGCATCAGCGCTTGCAACACTTTGTGTTGCAGATATGAAATGCGCTGGGTTCAGACGGCAAGTGGACCTTCAACAGCTTACCTTGACGGTGGCTTTGAGAAATACTGTTCTGATCCCAGCGAAGACTGCGGTCAAAGTCCATGTGTTTTGATTGGTTGTCCCAGTCGTTATGTTTGCTGCACGAGATAGACTGAGTGCGCAATTGATGTAACTATCGATCGGATAAACTGCGTTATGCTGTCATTTTCAACAATATCGATCAGGCGAGACAATGATGCAGTACGATGTACGACTATTGAAACGATTCGGCGGTATCGCGACTCTACTCCTTGTTTGTATTTGCTCAGCTATTTCTCAGAACAGTAGACCCGTTGCCATCTACCGTGAACGAGGTGACCCATTCTGGGTGAATACAACGCCGACAATGTTTAACGGAAGCGGCACGATCATGTTTGAGGTGGCAGGCCGCGGAGTATATGTAGTCGATACCATTACTTGGCGAGCGCGGCGCATTTCCGAGATCGAGAACAACTCATCTTATGAATTCAGTTCTTTATACCAGCGAAAGTCTGGTGGCATGGCATGCATGCAGACTGGCAATGCGGGCACACGGCTATGGAAGTTTGATGAGTCGCTCAATGTTGTAAGTGATACGTTGCCAGAAAGGATTGACACAATAAACATGCTGGCTCACTTTGATTATCATACACCGAGGACACTGTACTTCGTCATCTCGTTGCCTTTGGCAAAACCCCCAGTAAGTAGACAGCTGCTGACATTTGATGGATGCGACTCTTGGGTAGACTTGCCAGCAACGAAGAAAATGAAGCTACTACGCAACGACGGGATTGGTGGCGCCTTGATACAAAAAGATGGCGCCAATTATTACTCCATACTGCATCCCTACACCAATGAGATGAGTAGTAACAAACCGGTGCTGACGCCAATTTTTGCAACGCCTAACATCGGATTTGAAACAGATGATGCTTTTCATAAGGCCATCCTTGGTAAAGACTCGATCATATGGATCGACGAAGTTCGGGGTAAGATGGTTCTCGGCATTGGTGCGTTAGGTGACACGGTAGCGTCGTTTCTCGGGTCGTCGTTCCAGACTGCGGAGGGAATGACAGTGAGCATTATAAAGAACAAGTGTCATCTACTCAATTCTACTACGAGACGAGTGTATTTAGTCGACGCTATTGGCGCCGTACACGAATATCGAAAGGGGCAATGGCACACGATAGATACTGTCCGGTTCAAAACATCAAGTTCTCCCATTTATAGCCCAGAACAAGTCTATTATTCGGCGAAAACATCAAGCGGCGCATCGGGCGAAGTGTTCCTTCACCTCAGCGATTCGTTGGTGCAGGAGTTGCGAATAAAATCGTACTACGATGGGTACAATAGTATTCGATCATACCCTAGTGTACATCCCAACGTTACTCCCTTTACCTTCAACTGGAATGGTCCAACGGTTCTTAAAATGAAGTCGGGCGATGGATATCTGCTCAGTTCTACGTTACGCGACTTTGAGGACATTGGAACCTATCCCATGTTGTATGGCTTCGCTGGGAAATCAGGTACACAACCGTTTGTGGTATCCTACCATGGCCATATGGTTCAGCCAGAAAGCTCTGGTGCCGGCCGTTTGGTCTCTGTAACGACAAATGGTGATTACGTCCAACTTAGTCGAGGTTTCAAGCCAGCCCCCTCAAAACTTTCTATAGTTGGCTTGCGCATGGCATCCGTCAGTTCATCTGACATCCTTGCTCCGGGAGTGCGGTTAATGCAGTTCGATCGGGATGGCAGGTTCTTGAGCATTATCACTGAGCAAGCATCTACATCAGCCCTTCGGATAGACTCGAGTAATATTCTCATCGGGAATGGCACAGTAGTCTACCGCTGGACCAACGGAAGTATCACCGACACTACAGATGTACGGCCGCTCCTTGTATCGACAGATACTCTTGAGTCAGGCTTCATAGGATCTATGTCAGCTCTCAACAGTACCACTGTGCTGGCATTTGTGAGTGGTCTGCTTCTCCAAGACAACGAAAAACTCGTGTCACGTCCATACCGCTGCGGTGGCATCGTAAGGAGCACGGACAGTGGCCAATCATGGAATGCATCGGAACTTCCTGACCAAGATCCCTACTTTCTTGGGTTTGTCCGTGTGGACTCAAACGTACTGGTGGCATCCTACACAAAGGTGGTGCAAGACACTCTGAAACGAAACAATCTGCTTTTCGAAGAAGAGCGACGCAACGAGACGTTGTTCACGACCATGGAGGATTGTCATGTGATTCGCTCAACAGATAACGGCGTAACATGGACAAAGGTGTACTCGCGATCTGCCAGTAAGGGTTTTCGATTCATCGGCAGCTCTGGCGTGCGCTTTGCTGATGGTAGGCTGGTCATCAATGGCATCGATGGACCACTGGAGAGTTTCGACGACGGTTTGTCGTGGGACTTCCACGACCCAGTGTTTGACGAACCAACGGACGTGATAACATTCTTTACCGATGATGTAGCCCACGACATATACTACTGCACTACCACAGGTGTGTTCAAACAACGAATGGTTGCATCGAGTGTTCGAGATAAAGAAACGGCAACAGGTAATAATCTGCCAGCATTAGCAGGAACATGGAACAATCACCTCAGGACATGGACAAATGCCGGGTACACGTGCATGGCGCTGACGGCGCTGTCGGGCGAATCACTTAGCCCCCTCACTGCCCCATCGCCCGGTGTCTACATAGCACGGCTTATACACCAGAACGGCACTGTGACAACCCGAAAGGTAATGGTGGTGGTAGAATGATACAGGCGCCAGATCGCTAAGGCTGAATTACGAACCAGCGTCATAATGTCGTCCAACAAGAACAGGGCCACCAGATCGGCAATCCGGGGGCCCTGTATCATTCATTCGATGGTGGTTGTTACTTATGCCAGATCAAACCTATCGAGGTTCATGACCTTCGTCCATGCTGCGACGAAGTCATACACGAACTTGGCATGGCTATCCGAGCAGGCGTAGACTTCGACGATGCCTCGCAATTCGGAGTTGGATCCGAAGATCAGATATGCTCGTAGGTTTCTGTTGGCTCTTATATTTTAGCTGCGGTAGTACAAGTCCTGTTTTACCTGAGGCAGAACACAATTATCATACGTCGCGATGATTGACCCAATGAATTTGTAACCATTAGTATCGAGGACTCGATTATGCATCTGTGCAATGACCAGGTCGGTGTCGCAAGGTTTTATGGTGTGCCGAAGCGAGACGACTGGAGAGTATCTGTGCTCTCGCATCTTGTTATGTTCACCGTTGCACTTGTTGCGATGATGTCAGTGCATGTGGATCTAACCGCCCAGGGATGTTCATGCGATAACCCGGTGGAACTCAAAACACTGGATATCTGCATTGATAACCAAACGTATAACGTTACAGCCTATGGCTGTAGCGTTGTACAAAACGCGCCGCCGTATCTGCCAGCAACCTGCACCCCCGGACTTCTGCAGAACCAGTACACGGTGATTCGACGTGTGTGTTTCAATGGAGCCCGGCCTCTGCCGATCAATCCATTGAGAACACTATCGGCAATACTGTGTACAATGAAGCCCGTGATCGGCGACAGCTCCTGGAACAACGGAATCATTCCCCCTGCGATTGGCAGTGTCTGGTGTTGGACGGTGTTTAGCCCGAAGTGTGCAATCGTCAATCAGGCAGATGGCTGTATATATGCCTGTAGCGACTTGTGCTGCAGGTATGAAATGCGCTGGGTTCAGACGGCGAACGGTCCTTCAACTTCTGAAGCGAGTGGAGGGTTTGAGAGATATTGTTCAGATGCCGGAGCCGACTGCGGGCAGGGTCCCTGTGCACTCGTTGGTTGTCCGAAAAACGAAAACTGCTGCACAAGATAGAGGAGCAAAGAGCACCGCGTAGCAAAATGTGTTTCTAACAGTTGGTGCTGAAAACAATATGATCTTTGGAGGAGTGAACGTGAACATCATTCGGAATCGTAAATGCTTTGTATTGGGAGCTATCGTTATTCTCTCGCTGAGTGCCGCAGATCCCAGGTCAGCTCTTGCCCAAAGAACAGGTCCCGAGGTCATCTACCGCGAACGGGGATATCCAATCTCTGTAAACACTACACCAACGATGCTTAACGGTAGTGGTTCGCTGATGTTTGATGTAAGTGGACGCGGCATCTATGTAGTCGATACGGTAACGTGGAATGCGCGCCACATCTCGGAAATCGACAACATGAGCAATTATCAATATAGTGTCATTCTGCGACGCCCCACGGGGGGCTTGAGCTGTTTGCAGTCCGGAAATGCTGGTATCCGTTTGTGGAAGTTCGACGAATCGCTCAACGTCGTGAGTGATACACTGCCTGCGAGAATTGATACCGTAAGTGGTTTCTATTTTGGAAACAAGTACTCAAAGTCAAGCACTCTCTGGCTGCCAATCAATATCCTAACTCCCCCGATAGTGAGCAGACGACTCCTGACATTTGACGGTTGCGACACATGGGTCGATCTGCCACAAGATCAGGGCGTTGTGTTCCTAAATGTTGATGGACATGGCGGTTACCTGAGTAGGTCTAATGGATCGGGTCACTACGCGATCTTACATCCGTTCACTCAACAAGTGGGTAGTAGGACACCGGTTAATACCCCGATCAATGCTGCACCGAATGTAACGGCAAGCGAAACAAGTGAATACTTTACCGTAGCGTTCTACGAGCGTGACACGATCATCTGGATAGACGAAGTTAAGGGGAAGATGGTACTCGGCATTGGGGCGCTGGGCGACACCGTTGCGTCCTTTCTTGCTTCGTCGTTAAAAACCGCTGATGGACGGAGCATAAGGATAGTCAATCAACGGTGCCACCTGATGTATTCTGCGACACGACGAGCGTTCCTTGTAGACTCCGCGGGAGCAATTCATGAATACCGTAAGGGTTTATGGCATACCGTAGATACTGTTCGGCATAAACACCCGTTTTACCCGGTGCCAATATTTAGTTCTGAAACTGCCTACTACTATGCGAAACTGTCGGATGGCCGCTTGGGAAAGGTATTCCTTCATCTCAAGGATTCAATCGAGCAAGAATTGCGGGTGAACGAGTACGATGATCGGTACAACAATGTTCGGCCGTTACCCAACGTGCATCCTGCTTTAACCCCTTCTAACCTCAGCTGGAACGGCCAAATGGTACTCACGATGAAGTCGGGGCGGGGCTACTTGCTCAGTTCTACCATGCGGAACATATCTGACGTAGAGCCTACACCAATGCTCTATGGATTTTGTGGTGCAGCTGGGAACGATCCATTTATTGTGTCTTACAGCGGCCACATGGTTCGGGCTGAGCGCTCCGGTGTGGGGCGACTGATCACGGCAACAACAAGTGGACAGTATGTCACTTTTAACGACGGACAATGGAAGGCATCGCCAGCTTATCTAACGACGGTCGGCATGTGCATTCCTTCTGTGAGCACATCGGAGATTCTTGTTCCGGGAGTCAGGCTACTGCAGTTCGATCGTGATGGAACGTTCTTGAGTGTGCTTAGTGATCGGAACTCATCGTCGGCTTTGAGAACTGACAGCAGTACCATTCTTATTGGTAATGGCACGATAGTGAGTCGGTGGGCAAATGGAAGCATCGTTGACAGCACAGATGTGCGACCACTGCTTGCCGCATCGGACAGCATTGGTTCAGGATTTGTCGGGACCCTGCTTGCTCTGAATGATACGACCGTCATGGCACTCGTTAGCGGAGTTCATCTATACGACAACGTGAATCTCGTGGCGCGTCCTTATCTCTGCGGTGGTATCGTTCGCAGCACAGATAAGGGTCTATCGTGGAAGGCATCTACCCTGCCGGACCAGGATCCGTACTTTCTTGGCATGATTCAAGTTAGTCCCGATATCTTAGTAGCATCGTACTCAACGGTAGTTCGAGATACTGCGAAGCAACGCAGCTTTAACCGTCGAGAGGAACAACTCAATGAGACACTATTCACGACGATGCAGGACTGCCATGTTGTTCTCTCTACTGATAACGGCGAAACGTGGACGAAGGTATACTCTCAGTCTGCCAGTAGGGGCTTCCGATTTATCGGCAACTCTGGTGTGCGTCTTGCCGATGGCCGGCTAATTATCAATGGAATTGATGGACCACTGGAGAGTTTCGACGACGGCTTGTCGTGGGCCGTGCATGACCCCGGAATCAACGAAGCGACAGACGTCATCACCTTCTTCACCGACGATGCGGCCGAAGACATTTACTATTGCACTACGACCGGTGTGTTCAAGAATCGTCTCGTGACGTCGAGCGTTCAGGGTCAGCAACTCACAACATCAATAGTCCAACCAGCGGAAGCAAGAACCTGGAACAGTCACATCAGGGCATGGTTAAATGCCGGGTACACGTGCACGGCACTGACGGGGCTGTCGGGCGAACCGCTGAGTCCCATGATTGCTCCATCGCCCGGCGTCTACATAGCACGGCTTACAGACCAGAACGGTACCGTGACAACCAGAAAGGTCATGGTGGTAGAATGATACAGGCGACAGATCATAAAAGCTGACTAAAGAACCAGCGTCCATACTTCTTCGAAAATGTACGGGGCCGCCGGAAATGCAATCCAACGGCCCCGAAACACTGACATTTACATGCGATTGCTTACGCCAGATCAAACCTATCGAGATTCATGACCTTGGTCCATGCAGCGACGAAGTCGTGCACGAACTTGGCATGGCTGTCCGAGCAGGCATAAACTTCGGCGATAGCGCGCAGTTCGGAGTTCGATCCGAAAATGAGATCGACGCGGGTACCTGTCCAGCGCTCTTCACCGGTGATGCGATCCTTGCCGACGAATACATCGTTATGTGCCGACGTTGGTGCCCACGTTGTACGAACGTCGAGGAGGTTCACGAAGAAGTCGTTGGTCAACACGCCTGGACGCGAAGTCAGCACACCGTGCGATGCGCCGCCGGTATTGGCATTCAGTGCGCGCATGCCGCCGACGAGTGCTGTCATCTCCGGTGCGTTCAGCGTCAGGAGTTGGGCCTTGTCAATAAGCAGCTCTTCGGCGTTGATCGACAGGTGCCCCTTGGCATAGTTGCGGAACCCATCGGCGACGGGCTCCAGCACGGCAAACGATTCAACGTCGGTATGCTCCTGCGATGCATCCGTGCGGCCAGGAGTGAACGGAACCGTTACTGCCTGTCCGGCAGCGGCGGCAGCCTGCTCGACGCCGGCACATCCGCCGAGGACGATCAGGTCGGCCATCGAGATGCGCTTGCCGTCTGTGCGTGAGCTGTTGAACGTATTCTGAATTGACTCGAGTGCGTCGAGTACCGATGAAAGCTGTGCCGGATCGTTGGCCGCCCAGTACTTCTGCGGTGAAAGACGCAGGCGAGCGCCGTTAGCGCCGCCGCGCCTATCGGAGCCGCGGAACGTCGAAGCCGAAGCCCATGCTGTGGCTACGAGCTGCGAAACCGAGAGTCCCGAAGCTGCGATCATCGACTTGAGCTCAGCAACTTCAGCATCACCAACAAGCGGATGATCCACGGCTGGGACCGGATCCTGCCAGATGAGTAATTCAGCCGGAACTTCCGAGCCGATGTACCGGGCGCGCGGGCCCATATCACGGTGCGTAAGCTTAAACCAAGCGCGGGCAAATGCGTCGGCGAACTCGTCCGGCTTCTCGTAGAAGCGGCGTGAGATCTTCTCATACGCCGGATCGACGCGCAGAGCCAGATCTGTGGTCAGCATCATCGGTGCATGGCGCTTTGCCGGATCGTGTGCATCCGGGACAGCGTCAGCTGCCGCTCCGCCCTTAGGACGCCACTGCTGGGCACCGGCCGGACTCTTGGTGAGTTCCCACTCAT